>JBEKNM010000467.1:0-4299 GCA_049522835.1 Mycobacterium sp. | reverse complement strand
ATGACGTCACTGCTGTGCTTTTCCACTAAGAACCATTGGGCCGCCACAGTCTGCATCCACGTTCCGACGCTGGAGCCCAACTGCGCGGTAAACAAGGCGCGGTACACGCGACTGCGCAACGGCGCCCATGCCGACGGTTGCCCACCGTCCGCACGCTCCTGACCCTGCGTCACCGTTGAACCGATTGCCGACAACCCATCTGCTCGGCCAGTTCGCAACAACCAAGCTGACTGGCGCCGGCCATCGCGTTCATCCCGCGGCCCTGTCGACCGTATTTGCGCGTCGCCGTCGGGATTTCGTCACCGTGCCTGCGGGTTCTCAAGGACTAGCGCGATACCCTGCCCTGAGCCGATGCACACGCCGGTTACCCCGTATCGCGCGTTGCGTTCACGCAGTTCGGTGGCCAGGGTCAGCACGTACCGGGTGCCCGAGGCGCCGAATGGGTGCCCGGTGGCGACCGCGCCCCCGTTGGGGCTGAGGTTGTCATCGGGAATCGTGAACCCGCCCAATTGATTGGATAGCTCACGCAACACTCCCAGCGCTTGGGCGCTGAATGCTTCGTGCACTTCCCAAACGTCGACCCGGTCGGGAGCAAGTCCGGCGCGCTTGAGCGCCAATGGAATCGCCCACGCCGGCGCAAGTCCCATGATCAGTGGATCGAGTGCGTAGACCGCTGACGACACCACCCTGGCCAGCGGAGCGATACCGAGCTCGGCTGCCTTCTCTCCTGATGCGATCACGATCGCACTCGCCCCATCGGTGAGCGGGGATGAGTTGCCGGCGGTCATCTGAGTGGTGCCGGCCTGGACCGGCAGAGCGGCCAGCCGTTCGGCGGTGGTGTCGTCGCGAATGAACTCATCGTGCTCGAATACTCGCGCTGGGGTGGTCTTGGTTGCCGGGATCGACACCGACATAATCTCTTTAGCCAGTCGGCCTGAATCGCGAGCCCCTGCGGCCCGCTGTTGGGACCGCAAGGCGAACGCATCTATCTCCTTGCGCGTCAGCTTGTAACGGTCCGCCACGTTCTGCGCTGTCTCGATCATCGAGATGTATGCGTTGCGGGCCAACAAGGCAGGGTTCGGGGGGCCTCCGGCCCCGGCCCACATCGTGTCGAGCAGGAAAACGGGTCCGCGAGGGGAGAACGGTGCGTCCCCTTTCATCAAGGCCCAGCCTGATCGGGACATCGATTCGACCCCGCAGGCGATACCGACATTCAGGTCGCCGGCCATGATCGCGTGGCTGATGCTGACCGTCGCGCTCACTGACGAACCGCAGAACCGGTTGATCGTGGCAGCGGCGACACTGTCAGGGAAGCCGACGGCCAGTGCAGCCCATCGTGCGACATCGCCCATTCCCTCGTGAGCTGGGTTCACGCAGCCGGCGATGATGTCTTCGACCTGCTCGAGGGGTAGCCCGACGCGCTCACAGGCAGCTCGCATCGTCATCCCCAGCAGATCATCGAGCCGCAGATGCGACAGCGACCCCCCGTAACGCGCGAACGGTGTGCGTGTCCCGCCAAGTATGAACGCGTCAGTCATCGCCGGGACCCGCCAATCTCAGTGAACGCCTGCCCATATCTGTCAACTGCCTTGGGGTACCTCAACAAATCCCGGTTCTCCCCCGTCTGCAACGGAATTGAAGCGGATGCGAGTTTCGAGGCGCTCGCTGATCTCCTGTATTGCGCTCTCCGGAAGCGCTGTGACATCGAAGTTCTCGCTTATGCGCGCGGGCGTAACGGATCCCGTGAGAACTGCGCTGCCGCGCTGGATACCCCAGGCCAGAAGCACCTGCGCGGGAGTCTTGCCGTGACGACGGGCGATCGAGACAACGAGAGGGTCGTCGAGCAGTCGCGGTTCCAGCGCGTGCCCCAGCGAAGCGAACGCCAGCAGGATGATGCCCTCTGACTTGCCGTATTCATGAAGCTCCCATTGCGGGTGATACGGGTGCGACTCGACCTCCACGACCGCCGGCTTGATTCGGGCCGTGTTGACGATCCTTCGGGTGCGTTCGACGTCGATATCGGACAGCCCTATCGCTCGCGAAAGTCCCTCGTCGACAAGGGCCTCCATCGCGGCCCAGGTCTCCTCCAAAGTGACTCCGTCGTCGTAGACGACGGCTCCGTGCGGGTCGCGGGGATCTTGGTCGTCGCCGGGTTTGAACGCGAACGGGGTGTGCACCAGATACAGATCGACCGCGTCTAGGCCGAGTCTGTCCAGGCTGGCCTGCAATGCGGGCTTGACCCGTTCAGGTCGATGGTTGTTGTTCCACAGCTTTGTGGTCACAAACAGGTCCTCACGTCGGACCGTCCCGTCAGCGAACAACTCTTTGAGCGCCGCGCCGACCTCCGCTTCGTTGCGATAACGTTCCGCGGCGTCGAGGTGGCGGAACTCCACCTCGACCGCGGTCTTGACGGCATTTCGCGTCTTGCTGCGATCGGAAAGCGACGTCCCAAACCCGAGCGCCGGAATCTCACCGCTGCCGTTGTTCAGCGTAAATCTGCGCTGAGTAAGATTCTCATTCGATGTCATGGCATTCGACCTCCTTGCTGATCATTTCATCTGGGTTCGTTATGCCCCGGCCCGCTGAATACGTTCGGAGACAATGCGTTCCGCGACATAAGAGCGAGCAAGGGCGCGGTCGTCAGCCGCCCTCCGTGAGGAGGGCGGCACGGTATGGCCCGCGAGTTCGAATTTGAATTCGGAGCAAAACAGGGTCTCGCCAGCCATTCGGCCGTCAAGCTGGCCGGACAAAGACCAGTCGCGAGTTCGGACAGTGCTGACGTTCATGCGTACGGCCCATAGATGGCGTCGGCGGCTACTGCCGCGACGCCCAATTCGGCCGCAACCGCATCGATCGCCTGCTGCGCGATGTTGAGGTCCACGTGGCCGTCGGCGCTGAAATACGGGCCTATGTAGCGGTCGTAGTACTGCTGCGCTTCATCACGCGTGAGTCGGTCGAGGAACCAGGCGACGTAGTCGACGGCCAGGCTGGGTTTCTCAGCAAGGGTCCGCAGCGCCCGCTGGTTGGCCCGCACCAGGGCCTGCAGGGCGGGACTGTCCAGCGGGATATGGACGGGGTCCACGACGACGCCCACGGTGGGGATCTGGAAGTGATCGCCGACCCAGGCCAGCACGTGGAACCCTTCTTCCTCGGCGACCTGTTCGGGTGAGAGCGTGCTGCCTACGTAGGCGGCGTCGATCGAGCCGTCCCGAAGGCGTCGCAAGTCCATCTGGTAGTCACCCGGATGGCGCGCCGCGCACTCCAGGTCGCGGTCAGGGTCGAGGCCGTGCTTACGCAGGACGATCCGGGCGAAAGTGCCGGGAGGGCTGTTGGCGGCGTGGACGGCCAGGCGCCGCCCGCGAAGATCCGCCATGGATGTCACATCGGCGTTGCCGAGAAACCAGAACAGCGGATGATCAGTGTTGACGCTGAGCGCTGTCCAACCGATCCCGTCGGTCATCCGCGACAACAGGGCCCGGCCCAGACCGATCACCGCGCCGCGGCGCAGGCGCTCCGCTTTCCAGCTGATCCCGTCGCGGATGGCGACGTGGACACCTTCATCCTCGTAATAGCCCTCCTGGTCGGCAACATTGGCGACCAGCTCCTCGTGGATACCACGCCCGACATAAGCCAGATCGATCGTCTGCATAGCCAAAACCCCTTTCCCAACCTGCTGACTTCCCCAGCCGCGGAACTTGATTCAATCCATGGCAAGGCCGCCGTTGACCTCGAGGTAATGGCCGGTGGTGAAACCGGAATCCTCACTCGCCAAGAAGGCAATCGTCTTGGCCACCTCGTTGGGGCGGACCAGGCGCCCCATGGGGTTGGTCGCGCCAAGTGCACGCGTCTCTTCGGCCGTCAGCTGTCCGGTCACCTTGGTTTCGGCCACCGTGGCGGGCGCGACGAGGTTCGCGGTGATGCCATGTGGCGCCAGCTCGAGTGCGATGTACCGGACGAACTGGTCCAGCGCGGCCTTGGCGGTGCCCAGATTGATCATGCCTTCGCGGGGCCGGCGGGACAAGCCCGTGCTGAGATACACCAGCCGTCCGTAACTGCGCGAAGTCATCCCCGGTACAACAGCTTTGGTGATCAGGAAGGCGGCATGCAGCTCTCGGTCCAGCTTGCCGCCGAGCTGCTCCCAGCTCAGATCGGCGAACGAGGTGACGTCAAAGGGGATCAATGCGTTGTGCACGAGCACGTCGACCCGGCCCCAGCGGCGCTCGGTTTCGTTGACCATCGCGGCGACGTCGTCGGGTACGGTGACATCGGCTCGAATCGCCACGGCCTCGCCGCCGGCCG
>JBEKNM010000466.1:0-4301 GCA_049522835.1 Mycobacterium sp. | reverse complement strand
ATCGACTCCGTCGTGGCGCGTTGCCGTGCGGGCGACTTCGACGACGATGACCAGCGGGCCCGGCTGCACGGTGATTTGTGGAGCGGCAACGTGATGTGGACTCCCGATGGGGTGGTGCTGATCGACCCGGCTGCGCACGCCGGTCACCGCGAGACGGACTTGGCGATGCTCGCGCTGTTCGGTTGCCCGTACTACGACGCTGTCATCGCGGGTTATCAGCGGGTGCGATCGCTGACACCCGGCTGGCGCAATCGCATCGCGTTGCATCAGCTCTTCCCGCTGCTGGCGCATGTCGTGCTGTTCGGTGGCGGTTACGCACGGCAGACGGATGCCGCCGCCCGCGCCGCGCTGGCCGGCTAACCTCCCTGGTCGACGGCGTCAGCAGGGCGTCTACTGCCGGATTGCCCGCCTTCTCCTCCCGCCGCTTCGCGGCGCGCATCGTCGGCGGGCTAATGTCGAAGCGCGATGACAATCGACGTGTGGATGCAGCATCCGACTGCGCGGTTCCTGCGCAGCGACATGCTGGCTTCGCTGCGGCGCTGGACCGGCGGGTCCATCCCGGAAACCGACGTCCCGATCGAGGCAACCATTGCGTCGATGGACGCCGCTGACGTCGACCTGGGCTTGCTCAGCGCGTGGCGCGGTCCGGGCGGTCAGGACCTGATCTCCAACGACGAGGTCGCTGAATGGATTCGGTTGCACCCCAATCGGTTTGCTGGTCGGGCGACGGTCGACCTCGATCACCCGATGGTGGCGGTGCGTGAGTTGCGGCGCCGAGTGCGCGACGGCTTCGTCGGTCTGCGGGTGGTGCCGTGGCTGTGGAACGCGCCGCCCACCGACCGCCGCTACTATCCGCTGTTCGCCGAATGCGTCCAGGCCGAGGTGCCGTTCTGCACCCAGGTCGGTCACACCGGTCCGCTGCGGCCGTCGGAGACCGGACGCCCGATTCCCTACATCGACCAAGTGGCCCTGGACTTTCCGGAGTTGGTGATTGTGTGCGGGCACGTCGGCTATCCGTGGACTGAAGAGATGGTCGCCGTTGCCCGCAAACACGAGAACGTCTACATCGACACCTCGGCCTATACCATCAAGCGGCTTCCGCACGAACTGATCCGCTTCATGAAAACCGGTACCGGACAACGCAAAGTCTTGTTCGGCACCAACTACCCGATGATTAGCCACACGCACGCTCTGGCAGGGCTCGACGAACTCGGGCTCGACGACACGGCTCGCGGCGACTTTCTCCACGACAACGCCCAGCGGGTCTTTGGGTTCGAACGAAAGGCGGATGCGTGAACGGTGCTCAGGCCCTTATCAATACGCTGGTCGACGGCGGCGTCGACGTGTGCTTCGCCAACCCAGGTACGTCGGAGATGCATTTCGTGGCGGCGCTGGACGCCGTTCCGCAAATGCGGGGCGTGCTCGCCCTTTTCGAAGGCGTCGCCACCGGAGCCGCCGACGGATATGCCCGCATCGCCGATCGGCCCGCAGCCGTGCTGCTACACCTTGGCCCCGGGCTGGGCAACGGCCTGGCCAACCTGCACAACGCGCGCCGGGCCCGGGTGCCGATGGTGGTTGTCGTCGGCGATCACGCCACGTATCACAAGAAGTACGACGCGCAACTGGAATCCGACATCGATGCGCTCGCCGCCACCGTTTCGGGGTGGGTGCGCCGGACCGAGGAGAACGCCGACGTCGCGTCCGACGCCGCCGAGGCGATTGCCGCGAGCCGATCCGGCTCGCAGATCGCGACGCTGATGCTGCCCGCCGACGTGTCCTGGTCCGACGGGGCGCAGCCGGCCTCCACAGTGCCGGCGCAGCCCGCGGGTGTTGACCCGTTTTTGGCGGCTGAGGTGCTGGAGGTGCTGCGGTCGGGCGAGCCCACGGTGATCATGATCGGGGGCGACGCCACCCGCGAACCCGGGCTGGCCGCCGCCGCCCGGATCGCTGAGGCAACAGGCGCCCGATTGCTTTGCGAGACGTTCCCGACCCGACTGGAACGCGGCGCCGGCATCCCCGCCATCGACCGGCTCGGGTACTTCGCTGAGGCCGCCACGGCTCAGCTCAACGGCGCCAAGCATCTGGTGCTGGCCGGCGCCAAGTCGCCGGTGTCTTTCTTCGCCTACCCCGGCATGCCCAGCGACTTGGTGCCGGCCGGATGCGAGGTACACGTGCTGGCCGAGCACAGCGGCGCGGCCTGCGCGCTGATCGCATTGGCCGACGAGTTGGCCCCCGGCACGACCGCACCTGTGGCCGCCGAGGCGCGTCCGCAGCTGCCGTCGGGTGCGTTGACCTCTGCGTCGGCGGCCGACGTGATCGGCGCGCTGCTGCCCGAGCGGGCGATCGTTGTCGACGAGTCGAACACGTCCGGTCTGCTGCTGCCGCAGGCCACCGCCGGAGCGCCGGCCCATGACTGGCTGACGCTGACCGGCGGGGCGATCGGCTACGGCATACCGGCCGCGGTGGGCGCCGCCGTCGCCGCCCCCGACCGTCCGGTGCTGTGCCTGGAGTCCGACGGGTCGGCGATGTACACGATTTCGGGGTTGTGGACCCAGGCGCGGGAAAACCTCAACGTGACGACCGTGCTCTACGACAACGGCGCTTACGACATTTTGCGGATCGAGCTGGCGCGTGTCGGCGCCGGCTCGGCTCCTGGCCTCAAGGCAATCGATCTTCTCGATTTAACACGTCCCACAATGGATTTCGTCAAGATCGCCGAGGGCATGGGGGTACCCGCCCGTCGCGTCACCACCGCCGAGGCGTTCGCCGACGCCCTGCGCGGCGCCTTCGCCGAACCCGGACCGCACCTCATTGACGCCGCGGTGCCCTCGCTGGTGGGGTAGTTTTCGCCGGAAGCAGCCCGTGCCGCGGGTACGTCAGGTATCAAAGGTTGTCGTCCCGAGACCGCTGGGGCTTTCCGCGATGTACACCGGTCCCAGTTCGAAGGGCACATTCCCGGTATTCATCACGCTGCCGGTAACCGTTAGGCCGTTCGTCGCGGTCGTCGTGTACGAGTACAGCAGCTGCCCGTTGCTGGTGAAGACCGAAATGACTGTTCCCGCTGGCACGGTTCCGGATGTCTGACCCGTCCCGAGTACGGATGCCGGGATGGATCCGAAATTATCACCGGAATCGATGATCAGGGAGGGAACGGCTACGGGAGGCAGCGCAGTAGTCGCCCCAGGGGGTGTGACCTGTACGTCCAGCGGGCCGGTAGTCGGCACCCCGGTAACCGAGACAGCGGTGGGTAGTGGGTTGGGACCGAGCACCAGCTCGCCCTGGGGTTGGTTGATGAGCGCACCCTGATTGAGGGTGCCCGGCAACGCCGCGATCACGGTACTGGTGCCCGGGAACCCGTCATTCGGCCCAATACCCAGAATGCCATCTATGGGGACGCCTGCGAAATTATTTTGGAAAGCTGTCGACGAGCTGGCGGTGAGGACGTCAACGGCGGTCGGCGCGGTGACGGGTCCATTCGTCCCGAAACCCACCGTCGTGTCAATGGTGTTGAAATTCACCGTCACCGACACGCTCGGCCCGGAGAAAGTAACTGAACCCGTAAAGACCGAGGGGAGGTTTCCCGGTGCGAATTGGTTTTCGATAACAAGACCACTGGATCCGGTGTCGAGCAGCACGGGCACCGGCGGTCCGCCGTCTATGGAGACGTCCACGATCGGGAAGGGGCCAGACGTCGTCAGCGGGATGTCCGCATTTTCCGGAATTGGGGTTCCGGCGGTGCCGGCACTTCCGCCGGGTCCAGTGCCGGCCCCGCCGGTGCCGCCGGCGCCGTTGGTGCCGGGCGAGCCGACCGTGCCGCCGCTGCCGCCGTTGCCGCCGTTGCCGCCGTTGCCGCCATTGGCGCCGTTGCCGCCGGCGCCAACGCTGCCGCCGGAGCCGGCCGCGCCACCGGCCCCGGCGGCGCCCGCGATGGCGCCGTTGCCGCCGGTGCCGCCTTGGCCGCCGAAAACCCCGGAACTGGCCAATTGGGCGGTGCCGCCGTTGCCGGCATTTGCGCCGTCGCCCCCTTGGCCGGCGTTGCCACCGGTCCCGCCGTTGGCGCCCATTCCGCCCGTCCCGCCGTTGCCCCCGGCGCCACCGGCACCGGCGGACCCGCCGTTGCCTCCGTTATTGCCTTGAGCGTTGAAGTTGCCGCTGCCGTCGCCGCCGCTTCCGCCGTTTCCGCCCTGGCCGCCGGTGCCGCCGGTGCCGCCATGGAAACCGGTGCTGCCTTGTCCGCCGTTGCCGCCGGAGCAGGCCGCGCCGCCGGTGCCGCCGTTCCCCCCGGTGCCGACGGGCAGCCC
>JBEKNM010000465.1:0-4302 GCA_049522835.1 Mycobacterium sp. | reverse complement strand
GGCCCGAAGATGAGGTCCAGCGCCACCTCGGGGTCGAGGTTCGGATCCAGTTCACCGCGCGCGACTCCGCGATCCCAGATCGTCCTCACGGCTGCTCGGCGGACGTTGACCTGGTGTGTTCGTATCCGCTCGCGTTCGGTTGGGTAGAACTGCGACTCGCCGATGAGTTGGGCGTAGATCGCGCCAAGTGGGCCGCTGTAGAAGCGCATGATGCCGCGCAACGTCAGGCGGAAGTCTTCGGCCGACGATCCGGTGTCGGGCACGGGCGCGTCGGCCATCATTTGGTTAAGGAACGCGTCGATGGCCACCGCGGTTCTGTTCGGCCACCATTTGTAGATGGTCGCCTTGCAGACTCCGCTGCGTGCGGAGATCCGATCGATCGACGCCCTGCGCAGGTCGTCCTCCTGGATTAGTTCCATGGCGGCTTTGAGGACGGCGTCGCGGTGTTCCTCGCTGCGCGGTCGACCGCGCGCTCGATTTGGGGTCATTGCTCCTGTTTCCTACCCGTGGTTGGTACAAAAGTAATTACTAGACGTCTTGCTACGAGTTTGCCCTTGTGCGTTGCCGCGGGCCAAACGGGACGTGCAACATGCTGCGTGCAATTGCTCACCATCCTCGACCGTGTCGACGCGAAACCCTTCAGGCGTCGAAGAACTCCCAGCTCTGGCCGTCGTTGTGGAGGCTTGCCTCGTCCCGCATATCTCGGGTACGTCTTGACCGCCAGTGAGACTGACGGAGGGCGTGCTGCACGGACGGCTGGCTCATCACCGACCCTCAAAAGATGCTCGGTGTTGCGCACGAGGTCTGCCGCCGACTCAACGACGTTTGAGGGCCAGGACACCGCTCCGCTGGGGCGTCCTGGCCCCCAACAACTAGAAGATGTCGATTGGTGGCGCGCCGATGGCTTCCGCAAGTTGCTGCGGCAGGTAGTTCAGCAGGCCGGGAACGATACCTCCGAAGGTTGTGCCGGAGGTCGGGAATGGTAAGTCGCCGAATCCAGGAAGGACCCCCACGATTGAACCGTAGTTAAGCGGAGTGAGAATCCCGCCTAGGGGCAAGGAGGTCAAGCCACCCATATTGGGTTCGATCACAACGGACGGCAGGTTCAACGTCGCCTGGCCATTGAGGAAGCCATTGGCGACGACCGCTGGAGCATCCAGAAGCGAGCCGAGGGCTCCCGAGACGTTTCCGGTTTGCACCGCGTTGATGAACGCACTGGCGCTCGCGCCGATCGCGTACGTTGTGGTGACCGGCGAACCGATCAAGTCAACAGCGAGCGTCAATGGCAATCCAAGGGTAAGCGGGATGGCGCCATTGGGGGCAAGCATATTCGCTGTCGTCGATGTGCTCGTGACCGTCGTGAGTAGGTTGGTGAAGTTTTGCGCTACCTGGTGAGCGATCGAGGGAGGTATGAAGTTGGTGAAGTTCTGCGCCATTTGGCCCGGGATACCAAGGATGGGCAACAGATCTCCCAAGACGCCCGTTGGCGTGATCGTGACGATTCCGATGTCATAGGTGAGTGGGTCGACGTGGAAAGAACTAGAAAGACCCGTGAAGAAGAGGTTCCGGAAGCCTGTCGCGATGTCGATCACCCCGCCTTGGACGTCGCCCGCCGCAAAAGCCTGGAAGCCAGCCTGAAACGCCGTCGGCAAGGCACCCACCCCGGTCGCGAAGTCCTGTGCGGCACTCTGCAACGACGTGACGATCGTCTGCGCGTAGCCAATCTGTTGGTTGATGAACAGCTGCATGTAAGGCACCGCGTTGAAGGCCAAAAGATTCTGGAAGCCAGCTTGGATGGCCGCCGGCAAATTGGCCAACTCGCCAGTCTGAATGCCGGTTTGGATCGCCGTGGCGATCGTCTGTGCGTAGCCGCTCTGGTTGGTGGCCAACAGGTGCAGGAACGGCAACGGGTTGCCGATGAAGGTGCCCCCGATGGTTTGCAGGTTGTTGACCGTATTGACGACGAGCGCTTGGTACGGAGCGGCGACCGCGTTGGCGAATGTGTTAAAGCCGGTGATCAGCCCTGGCGCCCCACCCGTCGCCAGCGCTCCGAATTGAGTCTCAAACCCGGCGATGGCCTGCGAAACCCCTGCGCCGCAGTCTGAATTTGGCCAGCCGATGCAGCCGGAGCGCCTGCGATGGCCCCTGAAATTCCGTGCAGATCGGCCTGAATCCCGCCAGACACGAAGCCGGCAGCGCCGCCGTTCTGGATCGCTGTTACGCCGCCGCCGAGGTTTACTTCGAGGTTGCCAAAAATCTGACCACCGCCACCGCCGCCGCGCAGAGTCTGTGCGGCGTTTTCGATCTCGGTGCCGAGGTAGGCACCCGCGCCAGTATTCAACAGGTTGACGAACTCCTCATGAAACGCCGACGCCTGGGCGCTGAGAGCTTGAAATTGCTCGCCGTAGCCGCCGAACAGCGACGAAATCGCGATCGACACTTCGTCCTGAGCCGCAGACGCTATCGCCGTTGTTGGGCCCGCGACCGTCGCAGTGGCCTCGGCCAGCGACGAACGAATACCCGCCAGATCTCTGGCCGCACTCTGGACCAGATCTGGCGACGCGATGACGAACGACATAAGGCATCTCCTCGACTTGTTTGCTGTGGTTACTCGTCGGTAACCAGGACGAAGTGAGCGTAGGCGATCACCCAAGGCGAATTTGGTCCCTGGCAACGCGCAAGGGCAAACTCACAGCCAGACGTCTAGTAATTAGCTTTGTACCAACGACGGGTAGGAAACTAAGCAGCAGACTTGCCAGAAGGCAATCCCCGTAGGATTCTGAACTTGACTTCCGTGGCCGCCATGCCCACCTTCGGCCTGGTCGCACCGCATGTCTGGCAACACGGTTGGCGGCAAGAACGTCATCAGGTCGGGGTTCAACTATCGGCGAAAGAACCCAACAGGTAGGAAGCGCAGTCCGCTCGACGAAATAAATGCCGCAAGGTGGCAAACCGCCTGGAACGGGGAGTTCATCGATCTGCTCTCCGTCCTCACGCGGCTCGAACCGCTCCATGATGCTCAAGACAAATTGCTGATGCGGATTCTGGACAGTCCGTTGGCCAGCTTGGATCAACTTGCGACAGTCGGCGTCGGGTGGCCCGCGGGCCTACAGGACCAACAGCGCAAACCCGACTACTCTGCGGCGAAGCCCGGCTCGCCCAGATACGCCGGCTGGCACGCAACTCGGGATCGGCTTTGCTTAGCCGACCGCACGACGAAGGGGCGCGGACTCGGAAACTGTTGCCCGCTAAATCAATACATCGTCGCTTTATGCGGCTAGCACCCGGTAGACAGTTGCGCGGCTCACACCGAGCGTGGCAGCAATTGTGCTTGCCGATTCACCGCTCGCGTGCATCCGCTGCGCCAGTGCGACTTTAGATGCGTCAAGAGCCTTGGGCCGCCCGATTGACTGTCCGCGTGCGCGACGTGCATCGCGGGCTGAGGCACGGTGCCATCTGTCCTCTACACCCGCGCGTGCTCCGCGTTTCACGGCGTCGACAATAAACCCGCTGCGGACAGTATGCGGACCAGACACGAAACTAACTTGACTAGCTTAGCTATGTACTGCCGTCTAGCTGGTTATTTAAGTGGGGCGGCCGGGGCTCGAACCCGCGACCAACGGATTAACGGATTATGAGTCCTTAGCCTCAATCCACCGATGGGCCGTGTGGCGTGAACCGTTGATTGTTTGATCTTGATTCAGTGGGCCGGGGTATAAGTGTTCCGCTGGTCTGCCCAGCGTTTCCTGTTGGTTCCTGGTCGTTGGGTCGGGTTGTGTCGGTCAAGCAGTGGATGGGTTGCTGATTGTGTTGTCCCACAGTGCAAGCCATGCTGATTCCCAAGGCCAGTAGCTGGGCAGGTGCAGGATCGGTTTGCGTTGCGGGCGGGCCAGACGGGCGGGGACGTTGACCAACACTCGGCGCAGTGTTGCCCCGCGGGCCTTGCCGTGTCGGGCGCCGGCGAGAACTCCGGCGGCGCGCAACAGGTTGTGGGCGATGGCCGCGCACAGCACCCAGGCGGAGTTGGCACCAAACCGGCCGGACGGGATGCGGGCCAGGGGTCCATCGATCAGGTCGGCGAAGACGGTTTCGATGATGGCGTGGCGGCGGTGGGTAATGTCGGCATCGGCGACCGGCTCGGTGTTGTCGGTGAAGAACGGGTGATACCGCCAGAAGGGAAACAGCCCGTCGGCCTGCGCGGCGTCTTTGACCCGGCGCACGATCAACCGGGCGGTGACCGGGCCCTTCGAGGAAGCGAAAGCGGTGTAGGAGATTTCGGCGACCTCGGCATCGGAGATCCAG
>JBEKNM010000464.1:0-4321 GCA_049522835.1 Mycobacterium sp. | reverse complement strand
GTTGTGACTGTGACGAGGCTGCAGAGTTCGCTTGACGCTACGGCCCGCACACTTGCTCCCTCCGAAGAGGCTCTTGACACCCCGCTCAGCCCGCCGCGTCTCCACGACGAACCGGGGCCTGCCACCCGGCGCTCCGGTACCTACCGGGACGGGACTCCCACCCGCTAGTCCAGTCCAACTTTCAGGACGCAACACGCAGACAGTCTAGAGTCCCGGGCAACTTCGGTCCCCGCTCGCCGAATAATCGAGCTGACAGGCTCGTGAGCTGGCGACCCACGCGGTACGCGACGAACTCGAAGCGGCGCTCGCGGCGCGAGTGTAGCGTCCGAAACCATGCCATCCCAGGAAGCGATCTCCCAGACCGTCAATAGCTACCTCGATCTCCTCGCCAAGGGCACCGCCGACGATGTCGTGACCCTTTACGCCGCTGACGCCATCGTCGAGGATCCGGTCGGATCAGAACTCCGACGTGGCCACGGCGCGATCCGCGAGTTCTACGCAGCGTTCCAAGACGCCAAGAAGGACACCGAACTCGCGGAACTGCGGGTCGCCGGCAACGAGGCGGCATTTCTGTGGCACCTCACGCTCGACGCCGGCGACAGCCGCACCCGAATCTCGCCCGTCTCGCTCATGACGTTCGACGAGGACGCGAGAATCACGTCCATGCGGGCGTTTTGGTCGCCTTCCGACGTTCAGGTCGTGTAGAAGTTCGGGCCTGGCAGACCCGGGCAATCACGTCGGCGGCTCTTCTAGCCTTAATATTCTCTTATTTTTCTTAGCATTGTGTTAGAGTTGGCACGTAACCGAGCTCCCCGGGCATCAGCCCACAGCATCCGGTCGGAGGTGACCGATTTGGCCCTCGATCTTCTACCACCTGGCCCCCGACTCCCGGTGTTCGTTCAGACGGCCGCGTGGGTGGCGCGCCCGTGGGATTTCATGGAGCGGTGCGCGGCTCGCTACGGTGACACGTTCACGTTGAGGCTGGCCGGTGAGCGCCCGTGGGTGATGGTGTCGCATCCGGATGCGGTGAAAGAGGTCTTTACTGGGCCGCCCGAGCTGCTGCACGCCGGGGAGGGCAATCGCATCCTGCTGCCGGTGGTCGGCGCGAACTCGGTGCTGCTGCTCGACGATGACGCACATAGGGAGCAGCGTCGACTGCTCATGCCGCCGTTCCGCGGCAACCAATTGGCCTCCTACGCCGACACGATGACCGCTGTCGCCCAAGCTGAGATCGCCCGCTGGCCGCGCGGGAAGCCAGTGCGCCTGCACCCGCGGATGCAGGCATTGACGCTGGAGGTCATCCTGCGCGCAGTGTTCGGGCTTTCCGAGGGTACGCGCCTTGACCAGCTGCGGGCAGAACTGGTGCAGACGCTGACTGCGATATCGGGTACGGCCGGCCAGCTGCTGATGGTCCTCGGGCCGCGGCGCGTGCGGGCCGCGTTGACGCGCAAGCTTTTTCGTAGGGTCGACCGCCTGCTCTATGCCGAGATCGATGAGCGACGCGCGGCCGACCACCTCGATGACCGTGGCGACGTACTCTCCATTTTGTTGCAGGCCCGCCACGAAGACGGCCGGCCGATGAGTGACCTCGAGATCCGCGACGAGCTGGTGACCCTATTGGTGGCCGGCCACGATACGACTGCGACCGCGCTCTCCTGGGTCGTGGAGCGGCTTGTCCGCCATCCCGACCACCAGGCCCGGCTGACCGAGGAAATCCATGCGGGCGAACAACAGTTCTGCGACGCGGTGGTGAAGGAGACGCTGCGGCTGCGGCCGGTGCTCTCACTGGTCGCCCGGCGGCTCAAAGCGCCGATGGAGATCGGCGGCGTCCGGTTGCCGACCGGGGTGACGGTGGTGCCATCGATCTACCTGATGCACCGGCGGCCGGATATCTACCCCGACCCGGAGCGATTCCGGCCTGAGCGTTTTGTTGAGCAGCGCGCCGGGACCTACACCTGGATTCCCTTCGGTGGCGGCGTCCGGCGTTGCCTGGGCGCGGCATTCGCCGAATACGAGATGCGCATCGTGCTCAGCACATTGTTCGCTAGCTGCACGGTGCGGCCCGGCAACGAGCGACCCGAGTCGATGCGACGGCGCGGGATCACCCACGTGCCCGGGCGCGGAGCCACGGTTGTGTTGGGATGAGGCGGAAAGAGAAGCAGGCGCAGATCCGTACCGCTACCAGCCCGCACGGGCCAACCCGCCCATCCGAGACAGCTACTGATCGCTCCCGTTTCTCTAAATGTGGGACACCGGGAAGCGGCTGCGGTGATGAGTCGCGAGATACACACCCACTGATAACACCGTTACCCACGGTGATTCAGCGCCGTCGTCTCACCGGCATACACAATGGGACACAACCGTATTCGACTTACAGATAACTGGGGGGCAAGTGCATCGCAGGTTTAGCGGCCGTCGGCGAGCACCAGCGTTGGTTAGTCGCGGTACAGCCTGTTGGCCATCGCTGGCTGCGGCCCGTTGACCGCCGCCAAGATCGTCGGTGAAATCGCCCAGGTGCGCCGGTTTCGCTCCAAAGACGTCTTCGCCCGACACAACGGCACCACACCCCTACCAGTATGGTCATCAAACAAACAGCGACACCGACTGTCCCGCACCGGGAATCGGCAACTCAACGCCGCCCTGCACCGCATCGCGATCACCCAAGCCCGCCTGCACCCACCTGCCCGTGAACTCATGCAGCGACGCCAGCTCAACGGCGACGGCGGCATGGAAGCACTACGGGTCCTCAAACGACGACTCTCCGATGTCGTCTACCGAGCCAGGCTCATCGACCAACAACAGTCATCACCCGCCGCCGCTTGACCGAGGAGTTAGACGCGGGCGCGGGTCCGACAGCGGTTTTGCCGATGGGTTCTGAGGTGTCCAACTGGTCTAATCTATCCATGACCGATATCAAACACATCGGCATTGTGTTGTTTCCGGATGTCGAAGAACTCGACGCAATTGGGCCCTGGGAAGTCCTGGCCGTCTGGACTCGCTTCTTTCCACAAGATGGCTACGCCGTCTCGTGTCTGTCGCGCTCGGGAGGTCTAGTTCAGTGCGCCAAAGGGCTGGTGGTCCAAGCGCATCACTCCTTCGACGATGCGCCGCCACTCGACGTGTTGATCTATCCGGGCGGTGAGGGCACACGACGACAGTTGCACGATGATGGCCAACTGGGATGGGTGCGTCAGCAGCGTGCCACCGTCCCGTTGATGACCAGCGTCTGCACCGGCTCATTGGTCTACGCAGCCGCTGGTCTGCTTTCGCACCGTCCAGCAACAACACACTGGGCTTCCCTTGACCGACTCGCCGAGCTTGACCCCACGATTGATGTACGCGGCGATGAACGGTTTGTCGATGACGGCGACATCATCACCGCCTCAGGGGTATCGGCCGGAATCGATATGGCGCTGCACCTCGTCGTCCGATTAGCCGGCGCAGACCGCGCTCACCAGGTGCGACGGGCTGTTCAATATGACCCAGCACCACCGGTGTAGCAGACCGCACACACCCCTCGGGCGGTACCGGGGTGAGGCGACGCCCTAACCAGAGAAAGGGGGCGTAAGGTCCTTGAGCTTTCGCGGTTATCCAAGCACTACCTCGTCAAAGCGGGCGGTTTGATGGATGGTCCGTTTGCCGAAGTGACCATTCCGTACGCGGACGGCGAGATACCCGGCTATCTGTTCCTCGTCGACGCCAGCGGGCAACCGCGGCCCACCGTCATCTACACCAACGGCTTCGACTCGACTCGTGAGGAGAGCTATTTCGTCATCGGTGCCGCGGCGCTACGGCGCGGCTACAACTTCCTCGCCTACGACGGTCCTGGCCAGGGCTGGATGATCCGGGAGAAGAAGGTGCCGTACCGGCCGGACTGGGAAAATGTCCTCGACCCGGTTGTCGACTACGCGCTGACCGTCCCCGAAATCGATAACGACAAGATCGTCCATTTCGGCTACAGCCTGGGTGGTTACCTGGTGGCGCGGTACGCGGCCCACGACCATCGGTCGGCGGCGATCGTGTGCAACGACGGCATGACGACCTTCTACGCGTCCTACCCGCCGATTCCGGCACCCGTTCTGCGCCTTGTCGAGGAGAAACGCGATGACGAAGCGATCCCCCTGCTCGAGGCAATGATGAAGGACGACACCAACGCCCGGTGGGGACTGCAGAACGGGGTCTGGGTAAACGGCGTGGCGAACATCGCGGAGTACGTCCGCAGTACCGCCGACTACACCCTGACCGACAGCGACATTCAAAAAATTCAGACACCCGTCCTGCTCCTCGAAGGTGAGGACGACAAGGTGTTCGCGGGCCAGAC
>JBEKNM010000463.1:0-4326 GCA_049522835.1 Mycobacterium sp. | reverse complement strand
GGCGCGGGTGCTCGTCGCGTGCGAATGAACCGTTGGGTGTGGCCACCTCGACCAGGGAACGTTTGAACCTTCCCTCGTCGATGGCAGCGTTGGCCCGGCCCTGGCTTTGTGCCGCATAGGCGTCGACGATCTCGCGGGTGAAGCCCGCCAGCGTGGCGATGAGATCAGCGGAAATACCCTGCGGCACTGTCGGGTAACGCGCGCGGAAGTCCGCGTTGTTGCCGTCGATCGTCGGAATCCCCGCCGTGACGTCCCACCGAGACATCGATTCGACGCCGCCGGCAATCACCAGATCCTCACTGCCGGCGGCTATCGCGGACGCTGCGATCGTGACGGCTTGCTGGCCGGACCCGCAGAAACGACTCAGTGTCATGCCCGGAACAGTCTCGGGCCAGCCGGCCAAAAGAACCGACAGACGCGCGATGTCGTCGCCGTGGTCACCGCTGAGAATGCCGTTGCCGGCGATCACGTCATCGACGTCCGCAGGCTCGAAGCCCGTGCGCTCGGCAAGCGCGGTCAGGCAAGTGGCGAAAAGAGCCTGCGGATGGACACCGTGCAGTCCGCCGTCCGGGCGGCCCCGGCCACGAGGTGTGCGTACGGCGTCCAGGATCCAGGCCAAGTGGTCGCTGGTCACACGGTGACCAGGCGAGAGAGGTTGCCGCCCATGATTTTTGCTTGCTCCTGCACCGGCAGGTGACCGAGCGCATCGGCGAAATGGGTTGGTTGCGCCAGACCCTCGGGGTGGGGGAAGTCCGAACCGAACAGCACCCGGTCAACGCCAACCAGATCGATCAGATCGCTGACGCCGTCCTCGTAGAACGGGCTGACGTGGATGCGGTTCTTGATCTCCTCGACCGGGTCACCGCCCGGGAAGCTCTCCGGCGTCTTCTTGTAGACATCGGCCAGCTGGTCCAGCAGCGGGAACAGCCAACGTGAACCACTCTCGATCACAGCGACTTTCAGTTTGGGGAAGCGGTACAGGGCGCCGTGGATGACCCAGGACGCGACCGCGTCCTGCACCGGCCGCCACTCGGTGTACATGCCGAAAGCATTGGTCTGCATGGGCAGCATCTCTTTGTCGTTGCCGTCCCATTCGCCGTCGTGACGGGCGTAGCCGCTGTCGGACGTGTGCATGGCAATCAGCACGTCGTGCTCGACACAGCGCTGCCAGAACGGATCGAACTCGGGCAGCGCAAACGACCGCGGACCTCGGTAGCCCGGCACCGGTGCCGGCCGAATCAGGACAGCGCGCGCACCGCGGGACACCACCCAGTCGAGTTCCTCGATCGCTTTCTCCACGATGGGCAGGCTGACCACCGGCACCGTGAAGATGCGGTTGCAGTAGTTGAAGCCCCAGACCTCGTCGAGCCATTGGTTCAGCGCGTGCACCACGATATGGATCAGCGCCGGATCGTCACGCATGCGCTCCTCGACCAGGCTGGCCAGCGTCGGGAACATCAGCGAGCGGTCTACGCCCAACTCGTTCATCAGCTCCAGTCGGTGGCCGGGTTCGCGGAAGGCCGGGATGGCCCGCATCGGCTCGCCGAAGATCTCCCGCCTGCTCTTACCGTCGGGGTTGCCGTTCTTGAAGTAGTCCTCCATCGCTCCGGGCCGGGCCACGACCTCGAAGGTCGGATTGGGGATGTAATCGCTGATCTGTCCACGGATCGCGATCTTGGTGCGGCCGTTGACCTGTACGTACTGGATGGCGCCTTGGTACTGCTTGGGCAGGTACTTCGTCAGCGAGTCCTGGGTCTCGTACAAGTGGTTGTCCGCGTCGAACAGCGGATACGGAAAGGTTGGTGTTGTCGTCACAACGAGCTCCTCCACAGGTGATCAACCCCCTCGATCACCACTGATAGTAATGCGTCTCTCGACTGAGGAGAATAACCTTCTCCTAGAAGGCGAAGCTATTCTCGCCGCTTGCCGGATCTCTCCGGGAGTCGGTTCAGGCGTCGAAGTTGGTGCCGCTGGTGAGCTCTTCCCACTTCGTGATCTCGCTCGCGCGCGCGTCCGCGATGTAGCGATACCCGGCGAGGGCGTCGGGTCCGAGCAGCAGGAATCCGGGGGGCTCGCTCGACTCGACGGCCGTGATTATTGCGGCGCCGGCTCTAGCGGGGTCGCCGCCCTGGTTGCCGTCCATGGTGTCGTTTTCCTTGCGGCGCTTCCCGGCGGTGGCGGCGTAATCGTCAATGACCGTGGCCGACTGGACGAGCGAGCGCCCGGCGAAGTCGGTGCGGAATGCGCCGGGCTCGACGACCGTCACCGAGATGCCGAGAGGCGCAAGCTCGCCGCGAAGGGACCCACTCAAGCCTTCGATGGCTGCTTTGGCTGCGGAGTAGTAGCCGGACCCCACCGGGGTCAGCTGAGCGCCGATCGAGGAGATGTTCACGATCGCGCCGCTGCGGCGTGCCCGCATGCCGGGTAGGACGGCCTTGATCATTGCGACGGTGCCGAAGAAGTGCGTCTCGAACAGGGTGCGGACCTCGGCGTCGTCGCCTTCTTCGACCGCGGCGCGATAACCGTAGCCGGCATTGTTGACCAGTACGTTGATGCCGCTACCGAACCGCTCTTGGGCCTGCTGCACGACCGAGGCGACCTGCTCGGGTTTGGTGACGTCAAGGGCGGCGGGGAGCACGCGCTGCGGTGCCGTGTCGGCCAGATCGGCCACCTTCGCGACGTCGCGTGCGGTGACGACAGCATTGTGGCCGGCCCCGATGACAGCGTCAGCGAGCGCTCGGCCAAGTCCGGTCGAGCAGCCTGTGATAAGCCAGGTGGACATGAAAGACGTCTCCAATCTGTTGTGGCGCCGGTGTTTCAGTGTCGAGTTGTTGCGCGATTTTGGCGGGCGGTTTCAGGCCCAACAACTCGACGTTCGGTGCGGACCTTCGCGGCTCAGTCATGCAACGCCCGGCCCACCGGCTGCGCGTCCCATCGTCGTTGCACCTCTCGCTCCGTGGCTGTGGGAATCAGACCCGAGGGCGCGAACAATTTTGACGGCACCGGGTCATCCTCGGTCAACGGCCTGCCGTCACCGCGAATTACCCTGAGCGCGACGACAACTCCGGCGACCAACACAATGACGACAACGATCGCGAAGATAACGGACAAAGTGCCCTGGATGAAGGTGTTCCTGATGACGTCATTGAGCTGATGTGCGTTCTTGGCTGAACCGAATGCCGTCTTGCCCGCGTTCTTCGCCGCTAAATACTGGAAATGTTGTGACCAGTAGCCGATGGCCGGATCCGCGGAGAAGATCTTCTGCCACGACGCACTCAGCGTGACCACCAAATCCCACAGCAGCGGAACTCCGGGAATCCACGCCCACTTCAGCAGGCCCTTCTTGATGACGACCACTGTGATGACGGTCAGCGCAATGGCCGCGAGCAACTGGTTGGCGATACCGAACAGCGGGAACAGCGTGTTGATGCCACCCAGCGGATCGGTCACCCCGAGCAGCAGGATGCTGCCCCACGCCGCAACCATGACCAGGCTGCAGATCCACACGCCGGGGCGCCAGCTGGGATTTCGCAGCTTGGCCAGCGGACCGCCGAAGTTACCCAGTGCGTCGGACAGCATGAAACGGCTAACCCGGGTGCCCGCATCGACGGTGGTCAGGATGAACAGTGCCTCGAACATGATCGCGAAGTGATACCAGAACGCCTTGAGACCGGCACCGCCGAATACCCGCTGCAGCACCTCGGACATCCCGAATGCCAGCGTCGGTGCTCCGCCGGTGCGCGACACGATCGACTGCTCGCCGACACTACTGGCAGCCTGGCGGATCTGGTCGGCGGTCGCCGGTGTCCCCGACAATCCGAGACCGTTGACATACTGCGCCGCGCTGGCCGCGGTGCTGCCCGTCTGCGCGGCCGGGGCATTGAGAGTGAAGTACAGGTGCTGGTTGATGACCGAGGCGCTGATCAGCGCCATGATCGCGACGAACGACTCGGTGAGCATGCCGCCGTAGCCGATGAAGCGCATCTGGCTTTCTTTCTCCAGCATTTTCGGGGTCGTGCCCGAGGAGATCAGCGCGTGAAATCCGGACAGGGCGCCGCACGCGATGATGATGAACAAGAACGGGAACAGTGAACCGGCGAACACGGGTCCGTCGCCGCCACTGGCGAACCGGGAGATGGCGGGTGCCTGCATGGTCGGCCGGGCGATGCAGATGCCGACGGCGAGCAAGGCGATGGCCCCGACTTTCATGAACGTCGACAGATAGTCGCGGGGCGCGAGCAGCAGCCACACCGGCAG
This sequence comes from Mycobacterium sp., assembly GCA_049522835.1. Lineage (GTDB taxonomy): Bacteria > Actinomycetota > Actinomycetes > Mycobacteriales > Mycobacteriaceae > Mycobacterium. The sequence goes on along the minus strand of JBEKNM010000463.1, from coordinate 69 downwards.
CACCGACGCGGCGAAGCCGTAGACGATGATGCACCAGGACAGCGCGACCGGGGACAGACCGAACCAAGA
>JBEKNM010000462.1:0-5656 GCA_049522835.1 Mycobacterium sp. | reverse complement strand
CGCGCAGAGCAGCCGGGTCGTGGTCGAGCAGGCCAAAGGGTTCCTCCACGAACGCCTCGGGGTCTCGGTGGAAGACGCTTTCGCCCTGCTGCGCCGCTACGCCCGCACCCACGACGACCACCTCACCGCGGTGTCCCGCCGCCTGATCACCGAACCCGACGCCCGCTCGGCGATCCTCGCGGCCATGCGGCAGATGGCGGCAAGCCCGTCATGACGACGGATTAGTCACGACGGGCCGCGGGTCTGCGCGCAGCGCACCGCCTCGTCGAGCACCCGTTGCGCGATGACCGCGAGCTTGACATTCTCGCACTGCGCAGCCGCAAGAACACGTTTGGGCGCTAGTGCCCGAGCGTCGAAGGAGCGAAAATCTGGACCGGGCAGGGGCCCCAAGATCCACGGGTCTTGACAATTGCTCCCCGGATCGCCCTTCCGGTGGTTTGACGGTCGTTGATCTTACCGTTGTCTGCTATCAGGCGGTCACGGCGGCGATTCTGGCCAGGTTGTGGGTGAAGACCTCACTAATCAGGAACGGTAGTCAGATTCTGCGGCAACGCGGACAACTGCGGGCAACGGTCGGTCAGGACGCCACGCGCTACGACCGGCGTCGCCCCGGGTAACCCACCCGAGCTGTTTGACGACCTTACTGTCCCTCTCCGCTCACCCCTTGCTCCCGCGTACTGGAAATCGGCTGCGGCACTGGGCAAGCCAGCGTTGCACTGGCCCGACTAGGGTGCTCGATCGTCGCGGTCGAGCTGAGCGCCGACATGGCCGCCATCGCAGCACCTGGCTGGACCCCGTCGGCCTTCGAGGACTGGCCTCTGCCCGAAGAAGCGGTCGATTCCGTGCTGTGCGCAACGGCCTTCCACTGGCTCGATCCCGACACGCGGATGACCAAGGCTGCCGACGCCCTGCGCCCCGATGGGAGCCTGGCGGTTGATCTCGACCCACCACGTTGCTGGTGGAACCGAGGACTTCTTCGTCGATGTCCGACGCCGTTACGAACACTTCGACCCGCACGCCATACCCGGACTGCGGCTACCCGCGTCCGCCGACATATCAACCGGCGCTGACGAATTGGACAGTAGCAAGCGATACCGCGACTCCCAGGTAGACGAGCATCGGCATGCCCGGCAGCGTTATTCCGGGAGTCTGCACGGACCCCCGGATGGCGGGAGCGGTGCTCACGCTGCACGCACAACTTAAGTCAGCCGCTGCTCTTGATGCGCGTTGTCGGAGATCTGCACCGTCTGGATGACGTCGTCGAAATGGGTTTGTCGGACGGTCCCGAATCCCCGGCGGAAGGTCCCAGTCTTCGGAGTGGCGGGCAGATGCTCAGTCCAAGCGAATCGGAAGCGTGGCGACCACGGCGTCGGTACGTGCGCGAATTGTGGTGGCCAGCAGCGGGCCGCGTTGGTTGTGCAGGATTCGGTAGCGTCGGCGCCTCGGTTCGATGTAGGAAAGCAAGACGATGACGAAGCGTCCCTTGTCGACTTGGGTTCGGACGAAACCGACGGTGGGTGACACCAGGGTGCGGTGCGGGCTGGGCAGGACCCGTAGGTCAACCCCGGGGTCCCATTGTTTCCAGAGCTCGCAGAGCCGGTGGGTGGCGGCGGGGTCGGTGTCGACGGCCACCGGGACCACTTCGCCGCCAAGGCGCATCGCGACCTGCAGCGCATGCCCGGCGACCTTGCTGATCGTGACGACCGGGACGATGACCAGCGCTTCACCGGAACGCCCCGGAGCGGGTTTGGGTGGCAGCTTGCCCAGACCCAACTGTTCGGCGACGCGAGAGTAGTAGCGTTCGATCCGATCGAAGAGCAGCATCAGTCCGGGCACGATCAGCAGCAACAGCCAGGCGCCCTCGGCGAATTTGCTGGCGAAGAGCACCACTCCCGCTACGGCGGTGAGCACCGCCCCGGTCCCGTTGAGTACGGCCTTGCCGACCCAGCCGCGGCCGCGTTGTTGCAGCCAGTGCCGGACCAGTCCGGTTTGGCTGATCGTGAAGCCGATAAAGACGCCGATCGCGAACACGGGCAACAACCGGTGGGTTTCGGCACCGACGATGAGTAGCACCGCGGCGGCCAGCACGCCTAAGGCGGCAACGCCGTACCGGTACACGGGGCGTTCGGCGCGATGCGTGAACAGATGCGGCAGCCGGTGGTCCTTGGCCAGCAGCTGCAACAGCACCGGCAGACCGCCGAAGCTGGTGTTGGCCGCGAGAGCCAACACCAGCGTTACCGACAGGTTGCTCACATAGAACGGCCACCCGGTTCCAAATGCTCCCGCCGAGAGCTGCGCGAGTACGGTGACGTCGCCGCGCGGTGTCACTTGATGCAGCCGGATCAGGCCGGCCAGGCCAAGAAGCATGGCTGCCAGCAACACCCCCAACCCCACCTCGGTGTGTTGGGCCCGCTTGACGGTGGGCGTCCGGAATTGGGGCACCGCGTTGGCGATTGCCTCGACTCCGGTCAGCGAGGAACATCCCGCCGAAAACGCCTTGAGAATCAACACCAGCCCCAGTGCCTCGGTCGCATGGATGGGGCCCAGATCCGCACCGATAACGGCTACCGGATGCGCACGGATGAACCCGACGATGATGATGGCGAAGATGCTGACGATGAACACCATCGCCGGTCCCATCAGCACCTTGGCCGACTCGGCGATGCCGATCAGGTTGATGGCGATGATCAAGACAAGCCCGGCCAACGTCACGGCCAGCAAGTGATGGGCCATCACCGGAAAGACGCTGCCCAGACTGTCTGCCCCGGCCGCCAGACTGACCGCGACGGTCAACACGTAGTCGACGACCAGGCTCGCCGCAGCCAACAGGCTCACCGTCCGGCCGAGGTCCTTTTTGGCCACCGCGTAGGCTCCGCCGCCGTTCGGGTGGACCGCGATCACCTGCCGGTACGAGACCACCAACACCAGCAGCAGCACCGTGATCGCCATCGCGATCGGCAGGGTCAACCGCACTGCGGCCGCACCCGCGGCGACCAAAATCAGCACGATCGCTTCGGGACCATAAGCGACGCTGGACAATGCGTCCAACGACAAGGCGGCAAGACCGCCGATAGCCGTCAACCGATGCTGATCGCCACGCAGGTGCCGCCGCAGCCGAGGATCAGCAATCCGATCGGCCGGTCGTTCCCGCTGGGTGACTACCATTGTGCCGATTGAACACCCCGACGCCGCGACACGCGACCGCCACCTCGGAAGCGTTCATCTTGCCGCCACCCGTTGGTCGGGCCAACGTACACCGGTCGACGGTGGGCCCGCCGACAGGCCGACATCCTCGCGACGGAGAAGTGATACTCGCTTCCTGTAGCCGAGGCGTCGGCCGCGGCGCGTAGCCTGGACCGCGATGGCCGAGCCCAGACACCTCGGACGCCCGACGGGCGCCGCATCAGGGCGGCGGCGGTTCCAGCACGTCGCGGAGGCCGGCTACGCACGTGTCACCATGGAGGCCATCATCGACGGCGCCGTAGTGAGCAGCGCCGCGGTGCAAGAGCCCCTCACCTGCCAACATCTCGCGCAACAGCGGCCCGGCGATTCGACTGTCCGGTAAGAAGCGGCCCCCAATGTCTGACCACGCGTCGTCGTCCCCCGCGACACAGATCGCCCAAAACAGCGTGTTCGAACGATTCGCCCGCACCGGGTACGTCGTGAGCGGCCTGCTACACCTGATCATCGGCTACCTCGCGATCCGGATTGCTCTCGGCGTCGACGCCGGCACCGCTGACCAATCCGGGGCGCTAGCGGCGTTGGCGGCCAAACCGGGTGGCATCGTCGCGCTGTGGATTGTCGTGGTCGCGCTTGTGGTGATGGGGCTGTGGCGCCTCGTCGAAACAGCACTCGGTCGCTCCACCGACCCGAAATCCCAAGGCGCATCATCGGAAGTGTTGGACCGGGCGAAGGCCTTCGCGTTAGCAGTGGTCTATTTCGCGTTCGCATACTCTGCGTCCGGATTCGCCCGGGGCGCCGGGAAGTCCACCGGTACGCAGAATTCGGCGATGAGCGCACGCCTGATGCAGACCGGCGCCGGCACGATCGCACTCATCGCCGGCGGCGTGATCATCGTCGCGGTGGGCGGATATCACGTCTACAAGGGAGCCAGCCGCAACTTTCTCGACGACCTCAAGGGCAATTCCAGCGACCTGGTCCGACGACTGGGCATGGTGGGCTACATCGCTAAAGGCCTGGTTATCGCCGGTGCCGGGGTGCTGGTCGTCGTCGCGGCAGGTCGTTCGGAGCCCAACACGGCCACCGGACTCGACGGGGCCCTCAAAACACTCGGGGCCCAACCCTACGGAGCAGCACTCCTGATCGCCGCCGGCCTGGGAATCATCACCTACGGCCTGTACAGCTTCGCCATGGCCCGATACACCAAAATGTAAGTGCGTCCGGCGGACTCGCTTGCTAGCCGACATCTTGCTGACCGCCTGGCCGCGGTGATCCACCCACCGGGCGCAAGCTACGCAGGAACGCCTGCCGTGCTACACGCTGCGGTGGTCGGGCGCAGCCATGCCCTTGGTCGGGCTGACGCCGTTGCTGCCCCAGGCCTGATCGATGCCGCCCTGGTCTGTGTCTTCGGCGACGCGCGGGTCGCGACGCCATTGACGGACTGCCGCGATCGCTGTCTTGAGGCCACGGCGGCGCCCCGTCGCCGGGTCGGTGCCCGCGAAACCGGGTTCCAGCGTGGCGAACATGTGCTCGCTGCGGGTTTCTGGCGCGTCGTCGGCAGTGTCGCGCAAGTAACGATCCGGCAGCGACAGTTTGGCGATGGTGCGCCACGCCTTGCCGTACTGCTTCAGGAACGAACCGGTGGTGTACGGGAGGTCGTACTTGTCGCAGACCTGCCTGACCCGCACCGAGATCTCGTGCAGCCGGTTGCTCGGCAGGTCCGGATACAGGTGATGCTCGATCTGGTGGCACAGGTTGCCGCTCATGAACCGCACTGCCGGCCCGGCGTCAAAGTTGGCGCTGCCCAGCATCTGACGCAGGTACCACTGGCCCTTCGTTTCGCCGAGCATGTCGGTGGTGGTGAATTTCTCGGCGCCATCGGGGAAATGCCCACAGAAGATCACCGCGTTGGCCCAGATGTTGCGGATCACGTTGGCCAGGATGTTGGCTTTCAGCGTCGATTTGTAAGTCGCTGCCGGCGACAACGAGGTCAGCGCCGGGAACGCAACGTAGTCCTTGACCAGCTGCCTTCCGACCTTGGTCGAGAACTCGCGCGTCAGCAGGAGGGTGGTTTCGCGGTCCGGCCCGCCCTTGAGGATCTTGCTGAGATCGATGGTCTGCAAGCCGATTCCCCACTCGAACCCGAGCGCGAGAGTGGTGTTGAACAGCAGGTTGGCGATGTTGTAGCCCTTCCAGGGCTGGTCGCGCGTGACCCGCAGGATGCTGTAGCCCACGTCGTCGTCCATGCCCAGGATGTTGGTGTATTTGTGGTGCTGAAAGTTGTGGGCGGATCGCCAGTGTTTTGACACCGCGCTCATGTCCCACTCCCACGTCGAGGAGTGGATCTCGGGATCGTTCATCCAGTCCCACTGGCCGTGCATGACATTGTGGCCGATCTCCATGTTCTCGATGATCTTGGCCAACCCGAGAGTTACGGTGCCTGCCCACCACCCCGAGCGTCGCGAGCTGGCGGCCA
>JBEKNM010000461.1:0-4339 GCA_049522835.1 Mycobacterium sp. | reverse complement strand
GCAACCCCGACTACGCGCGCAACACCGCGGTCATCGTTCCGGGCAACGGCAGCAGCGTGACACAGGGGTGGATGACAGAGCACGTCGACGCGATCAACCTCTACGACCAATCCCTGGCCGCGGATCCCGAACATCACTACACCTCCGTGATCGCCTGGATGGGGTTTGAAACGCCCCACGGCATATCCGATATCCGGGTCAGCGAACCTGTCCTGGCGCGGACCGGCGGTGATCTGCTAGCCGCAGATGTCAACGGTCTTTGGGCGACCCACAACAGCCTGACGCCCGAGCACATCACCGTCATCGGCCATTCCTACGGCTCGACAACGGTCGCCGACGCGTTCGCCCGCAGCAATATGCACGCAAACGACGCCGTCCTGATCGGTTGTCCCGGAACCGATCTAGCGAACAGCGGCGCCGACTTCCACCTCGACGGAGGCCGTGTCTACGTCGGCTCGGCCTCCACTGACCCGATCACCTGGATCGGCGAGTCCAGCGGCGTGCCGGCCGAGTGGCTCAAAGGCAAGCTCAGGGAATTCGGGATGCCACTCCCCCTGGATGCCGGTTTGGGGCCTGATCCGGCAGGCGACGGTTACGGATCCATCCGCTTCGGTGCTGAGGTCCCTGGTTCTGAGTCTGGCAACGAGCATGACCATTCGCACTACTACGTGATGGGCAGCGAGGCGCTGCGCAGCATGACCGACGTCGCCAGCGGCCACTCCGAGCAGCTAGCAACCGACGGACTGCTCGCAGACGGCAGGCGCCAGCCACACGTCGGCCCCCTCGGAATACCCGGCATACCCGCTTATATCGATCCCGAAGGCGAACGACCGCGGAATACGGTCCACGATGATCATGAATACCGGGCGCACGATTCTCTCTGATCGCTCCGAATACCCAACGGGCCGCGGTGCTTGCGTGTTAGGACACCGGCACCACGATCAGCTCGTGCGGCCTGTTGTTGACGGCCAGCGCGCCGTCCTCGGTCACGACGACGATGTCTTCGACTCGGGCACCCCAATGGCCCGGAAAGTAGATACCCGGCTCGATGGAAAAGGCCATGCCCGCAGCCAGCGGCAGGTCATTCCCGGTGATTATGTACGGCTCTTCATGAACCGACAGCCCGATACCGTGCCCCGTGCGGTGCACGAAAAACTCGGCGAGTCCAGCCTCGGCCAGCACGTCGCGGGCGGCGGCGTCGACCTGCTCGGCGGTCACACCTGGACGGACCGCGTCAAAGGCCGCGCGCTGGGCCCGTTGCAGTATCGAATACTGTTGCGCCACATCGGGTCTTGGCTCCCCGATGCTGTAGGTGCGCGTCGAGTCGGAGTGGTATCCAGGCTCATAGGCGCCCCCGATGTCGACCACGACGATGTCACCGACCTGCAGCTCACGATCCGAATAGCTATGGTGCGGGTCGGCGCCGTGCGGACCGGAGCCGACGATGATGAACGCTACCTCCGAATGCCCCTCGGCGACAATGGCTTCGGCGATGTCGGCGGCGACGTCGGCCTCGGTGCGGCCCGGGACTAGAAACTCCGGCACTCGGGCATGCACTCGGTCGATGGCTGAACCGGCCTTGCCCAGCGCATCAATCTCGCTGGCATCCTTGATCATCCGCAGCCCCCGCAACACGTCGGTCGCCAAGACCGGCAGCACGCCGAGCACACCGGCCAGCGGCAACAGGTGCAGCGCCGGCATGGAATCGGTGACGGCAGTCGCGGCAGGTGCGCCGCCCAAAGCGGCGCACACCAATTGGTAGGGATCGTCTCCGTCGACCCAGTCGCGCACCGCCAGGTCCAGTTCCGCAACGGCCGATCCCTTAAGCGAGGCCAGCTCCAGCCGCGGCACTACGACAGTCGGATCACCGGAGGCCGGCAGCACCAGCGCGGTCAGCCGCTCGAACGTCTGGGCGCGTGATCCGATGAGGTAGCGCAGGTCGTAGCCAGGGGTGATCACCAGGCCCGCGAGGCCGGCGTCGGCGGTCGCGGCGGCCGCCGCTGCCAGCCGGCGGGTATAGACCGTGGCGTCGAATCGGTGAGAATCCATGGCAGTCAGGCTAACCGCGCCGTCGGCTTGACCGAGCGTCGAGTTGTTGTGGCGAAGCGAAATGGTCCACAACAAGTCGACGTTCGGCGGCGTGAGACCATGGCCCGCATGCCCGCACCCCTGTTGCTGCTCGACGGCGCCAGCATGTGGTTCCGCTCGTACTTCGGGGTGCCGTCGTCGATCACCGCTCCCGACGGCCGGCCCGTCAACGCCGTCCGCGGGTTCATCGACTCGATGGCCGTGGTGATCACCCAGCAGCGGCCCAGCCGGCTCGCGGTCTGTCTCGACCTGGATTGGCGGCCGCAATTTCGGGTCGATCTCATCCCGTCCTACAAGGCGCATCGGGTGGCCGAGCCCGAGCCCGACGGCCAGCCCGACATCGAGGAAGTGCCCGACGAGCTGACGCCGCAGGTCGACATGATCATGGAGTTACTGGACGCGTTCGGGATCCCGACGGCGGGTGCAGCGGGTTTCGAGGCCGATGACGTGCTGGGCACGCTGGCGGCCTGGGAACGCAGCGACCCGGTCGTCGTGGTCAGCGGAGACCGCGACCTGTTGCAGGTGGTAGCCGACGATCCCGTCCCGGTACGGGTGCTCTACCTGGGCCGCGGGCTAGCCAAAGCCACCTTGTACGGGCCTGCCGAGGTGGCCGAACACTACGGAGTGCCGGCTGATCGGGCCGGAGCGGCCTACGCCGAACTCGCGCTGTTGCGCGGCGATCCTTCCGACGGCCTGCCAGGTGTGCCGGGCGTCGGTGAGAAGACCGCAGCTACCTTGCTGGCGCAGTACGGTTCGCTGGATCACATACTGGTCGCCGTCCACGACCCGGGGTCCAAGATGGCCAAGGGGCCGCGGACGAAACTCCTGGCCGCCGCTGATTACATCGAGGCCGCAGGTTCGGTAGTGCGGGTGGCCACCAACGCGCCTGTCACGCTGTCGACGCCCACCGACGCGCTGCCGCTGGTGGCCGCGGACCCGCAACGCACCGCCGAGCTGGCGACCGAGCTGGGCGTCGGGTCGTCGATTGCGCGCTTGCAGAAAGCGCTCGACACGCTGCCGGCCTGACGCCACTTACTGCGGCCGGCCGACCTCGTACGTCCCCTTGCCGTCCTGGAAGGTCACTGTCACGCGCTTCTGGGCGCCGTCGATGCTGACGCTGCAGTCGAAGGTCGCGCCCTTCTTGACAGTTGGGTCAGTACCGTTGTTGCACTTGACGTCTTTGACGTTCTTCGCGCCGTAGCCGTTGGTCTCGTCGCTGAGGACCTGCTGCACACCGGCTTGAGCCTTGTTCACGTCCAGCTTGGTGGTGACGAAAAAGCCGGGCTCCCAGAAACCGGTCACCAAGACGATCGCCAGCACGACCAGAGCGACCGCGGCGATTATGCCGCCGATCAGCGAACCTGAACGCTTCTTACTCGGCGGTTCGTAGGGTTGGAACTGTTGCGGGTATTGGCCGGGCTGGCCGTACTGGCCGGGCTGACCGTACTGGCCGTACTGGCCGGGCTGACCGTACTGGCCCGGCGTGCCGTACTGAGTGGGTTGGGCACCGAATTGCTCAGATTGCCCGTAGCCCGGCGCAGCCGGCGGGTACTGCGGGTACCCCTGCTCGCCAGGCTGTGGGTAGTGCGGGTAGTCGGCCGGCGGTGTGTAGGCGGGGGCCTGCCACGTCGCATCTTGGGTCGGAGGCTGCTGTTGCCAAGGCGATCCCACCTGGGTCGGCTCGTCCGAGGATGGTTGTTGGCCACCCTGGCCGGGCTGCCACTGGTGGCCCGGGTCCGATCCGTGCGGTCCGCTCATCGTTTTCTCCTCAGTCCCGTTGCGTCTTGGCCCGAACTTGCCATGGGCCCTGATAGGCCCTGCCTTGGTCCCTCGGCCATCCCGGATTTAACCGTAGCTCTGGCCCAGCCTACCCGGCGTCAACTGCGACGACGCCGCGCCGAACGTCATTGATGGCGCGCTTGGCGGTAGCTCGCAGATCTGGATCTGGGGCGGCATTGCGAACCTGGTCCAACAGGTCGAGAACCTGTCGGCACCAACGCACGAAATCCCCCGCCAACAATGGCGACCCGTTGCCAGACGCGTCGGCAGCGGCTAACGCGGCGGCTAGGTCTCCGGTCCCGGCCCAGCGGTAAATGACGCTGACAAAGCCGTCGTCGGGTTCGCGACTCGGCGCGATCCGGTGCGTCCGCTCATCGGCGCGTAGCCCAGTGGACAGCTTCGACGTCTGATGCAGTGCCTGGCGTAATCGCGGTGTGGGCGCCTCAGCGGCAAATGCGGCGCTGGGGCCGTC
>JBEKNM010000460.1:0-4343 GCA_049522835.1 Mycobacterium sp. | reverse complement strand
AATACGGGTGACCAGTAGGGGGGTGTTCTCTGCCGACCCCGCGCGCCTGACTGTCCACGGTCGGGACGACCGGCTGCGCTGGTGGGCAGGACCTTGGCCAGTCGACGAGCGATGGTGGGATTCCGACTTGGGGAAGGGCCGCACCGCCCGCGCCCAGGTATTGCTGGAGAGCGAGCGCGCGTTGCTGCTGTGCTACCGCCAACGGCGGTGGTACCTCGAGGGAAGCTATGAGTAATGCCCACTGCGCCGAGCGTGACGTCACTGCGAAAATCCGGCGCGAATTTCGCAGCCAGTTCACGCTCGGCGTTTCAGCCGAGCCGCCGCGCGAAGGGTCCGACCCGTTCGATGAACCGGTCAAAGAACACCGCCGGGTCGACACCAATGCCGATGCGGGCATTGGGTTCTCGGCGCCCCGACCTGGGGGTACCGCCCGCTTGCGGGGGATCGGTCACCGTCATGCCGCGGGTCAGGGTCCCGGCCAGCTCGACGTCGACCGCCGCCGGACGGGTCGCAATGAGTTCCGGATCCAACGCGACCGCGGCGGCCAGCGGATCATGCAGATGCGCCAGATATCCGTGGCCAATGTCGTTGTAGCCCTCTAAGTAGAACCGCATCGCGTCCTCGATCACCCGAATCAAGGGATTGGACGCCGCCGACCGGGTGCCCCGTTCGTCGCGCACGCTCATCACCGTTGTCGTCGACCCTGCGGCGGCCGCCAATCCGGCGAGGATCTCCGGTGTCACCGCGACGTTGCGAGTCAGATTCAAGCCGCACAAGATCGGAAGCCGCTGCTCGCCGGCCTCGCCGGTTTTCACGGGCCAGGCCGCGAACACCTCGGCGGCTGCTTCGGGGTCCACGCAGATATTCCATTCCGCCACCGGAGTGGTGTTGCCGCAGTGGTCGTAGGAGCCACCCATGACCACCAGCCGGTGCAACAGCGTCGGCAGCGCGGGTTCTGCGCGCAATGCCAGCGCCAGATTGGTCAACGGGCCGGTCGCCACACCGATCAGCTCGCCGGGAAAGGCGTGTGCCGCGCGCACCCAGGCTGTCGCGGAGTCGTAGCTGGTGAGCCGACGATCAGTCGGTGGCAGCTCGGCATACCCCATACCTCTGGGGCCGTGGACTTTCGAAGGGGTGCCCATCGGGCCGGTCAGGGTTTTATCCGAACCCTTGGACACTGGGACGCCGGTGACCCGGCACAGCTCGAGCAAGCCGAGGTTGTTTTCGCAAACCTGCTTTACCGCAACGTTTCCGCCGGTCGAAGCGATGCCGACCACATCCGCGTCGGGGCTGGCAAGCAGGTATATCAAGGCCAACGCATCGTCGACGCCGGTGTCGACGTCCAGGAAAATCGGCGACTTACCGGTGGCGTTCACCGCTGAATCGTACGATCACCAGTGCACTCCGGGCACTAGCCGGATCGCTTTGCGGACGGGCCTGGGGACCCCAATGCGGGCTACGGCACGGGCCGGGCGTTTCGGCCGGCGACGCACCGGCGGGGAAGGCTCGGCCGGGTACGGAGGCGTAACTCCGCGCGCTGCAGCCGAGTCGGGGTAGCCCAGGTAAAGCTGGTGCAGAAATCGCCGCGAGGTCCTCGGCGCGAAGTAGTTGCCGGCTTCGGCGAGCGTGCCCAGGGGCGTATCGATGCGCGCCGGCTTCTCGACGAGGCCGCGCACCACCATCGCCGCCGCGCGCTCGGGGCTGATCGCCGGCACCGGGTTGAGCCGCCGGGACGGCGTGATCATCGGCGTCCTGACCAGTGGCATATGGATGTTGGTGAACGTGATGTGATCAGACAACGTCTCGGATGCGACGACGTCGGCGAACGCGTCCAGCGCCGCCTTGGTGGGCAAATACGAGCTGTATTTGGGATTGCGGGCCAGCACGCCGGCACTGGAGACGTTGACGACGTGACCGAAGCGGCGCTCGCGCCAATGCGGCAGCAGCGCCAGCACCATCCGCACCGCTCCGAAGTAGTTGACCGCCATCACCCGTTCGTAGTCGTGCAGTCGATCGGTGGAGTTGACCACTGAGCGGCGGATCGACCGGCCGGCGTTGTTCACCAGGTAGTCGACGTGGCCGAAGCGGCCCAGGATGTCTTTGATGGTGTGTTCCACCGACGTGGAATCGGTGACATCGCAAGCGAAGGCATACGCCTGACCGCCGTTGGAGCGGATCTCGGCGACCAGTTGGTCGAGCGCGTCGCCGGTGCGAGCCAGCGCGAACACTGTTGCGCCCCGCTCCGCGACGGCGATCGCCGAAGCCCGGCCGATGCCGCTGGATGCGCCGGTGATGATGACGTGCCGGCCCTCTAGCGGTCCTTTCGGATCGTCGCGCCGCGCGCGATCGGGATCCAGATGCTCGGCCCAGTATCGCCACAGCTTGGGTGCGTAGCCGGCGAACTGTGGTACTTCAATATCGCTGCCCTGCAATGCTTCCTGCGTCTTATCGCTGACGAAAGTCGGCGCCAGGTCGACGACGTCGAAAATCTCGGCGGGAATTCCCAGCTGGGTGGCCGCCATGTTGCGCAGTACCTTGGCCCGCCCGCGCATTTTCAGCACCGGCGTGGCCATCGCGCGGGGCAGCGACCCGCGCACCGGGGGCAATCCGGCGGCGGCAGCGACGCCGCGGTAGATGCCGCGCAGTCCGATGGTTTTCGGGGCGGTCAGGTGGAACGTCTGCCCGTCGCGCCCTTCGGCATGCATGAGCGCGACGAGCGCATCGACGACATAGTCGACCGGGACGATGTTGGTGCGCCCGGTGTCGGGCAGCAGGATCGGGGTCAACGACGGCAATACCGCCAACTTGGACAGCACGCCGAAGAAGTAGTACGGGCCGTCGACCTTATCCATCTCGCCGGTGCGTGAATCGCCTACCACCACCGCCGGACGGTAGATGCGGTATCGCAGTCCGGGCGTGGAGCGCACCAGCAGCTCGGCCTCGAACTTCGTCTGGTGGTACGGGGTTGGCAGCTGCTGGCCTACATCGAAGTCGTCCTCGGCGTACTCACCGGCGAAGTCGCCGGCCACGGCGATCGACGACACGTGGTGCAACGTGGCGTCGAGCCGCCGCGCCAGCTCAATGACGGAGCGGGTGCCCTCGACATTAGCGGCCCGTTGCTCGGCCGCCCCGGCGGTGATGTCATAGATCGCCGCGCAGTGCACCAGATGGTCGACCTCGCCGAGTTCGGCGATGGTCTCCTGAGTTGGCGCGAGCTCGGTCAGGTCGCCGACCAGCGGTTTCGCTCGTTCATCCCACTGGACGGACAGCCGTTCGAAGCGCCCTAGTGACTGGCGGCGGACCAGCACCCACACCTCGGCATCAGGCTGATCGCCCAATAGACGTGCTACGACGCGCCGCCCAATAAACCCGGTACCGCCGGTAACGACATACCGCATGCAGCCCATGGTGGCGGCTGGTGGCCGCCCACGTCAACCTGGGACCCCGGCGATCAGCTGGAGTTGCGGATGCCGTCCCAGTCCACCAGCGTCCAGCCGGTCATCGGGTTGCCGGTGATCACCACGCGGCCGACGTTCGGCAATGGGTGGCTGGTCAGTAGGCTGTCTTTGGCGCCTTTGACGTTCATCAGCGTCCATACCATGATCGCCGCACCCTGGGAGAACACGACCGGCTTGGTGCGGCCGCTGTCGTAGATCTTCCTGACCGAGCCGGTGAACTGGTCGTTGAACTCCTTGCCGCTGATCGAGCCCGGGATGCTGTCGGTGACATCGCCCTTTATCCAGTCCGCCGGCGCCACCATATAAGTCGAGTTGGCCATCGATTCGGGTTTGCCGTTGTACCAGCCGGCATTGAGAGACTGCACGCCTTCGAGGATCTGTACCTGCTTGCCGAGTTCGCTAGCCAACGGCCCAGCGGTCTCTTGCGCCTCCGCCATGGCCGAGGCGTAGACGGCGTCGAAATCGTTGTGGGAGTGCGCGAGCTGCCGGGCCTGAGCTTTGCCATCGTCGGTGAGGCCGGGACCGGGCTCGCCGGTGTCGATGACGCCGTCCGCGTTGGCCTGTGACTGTGCGTTTCGGATGAAGGTCAACGTGATGCTGCGTGCCTGCGGTGATCCGCCGCAGGCACCGACGACTACCGTTGCGGCGAGCACCGCCGCTGCCTTCCAGATCATGGTGGGGTTGCGCATGGCGATAGCCTGCCCTGCCGACGGCATCGAGGGGAAGGGTTTGCAATGGTTGGGTGCAGAAAAACCTTGAATTTTCCGATCGAGAGGAGACTCGTATGGCGATTGACCCGAGTGCCATCGGCGTGGTGACCGAGCCGTTGCTGTTCGAATGGGCCGACCGGGACACGATGCTGTATGCCCTCGGCGTCGGCGCTGG
>JBEKNM010000459.1:0-4348 GCA_049522835.1 Mycobacterium sp. | reverse complement strand
CGCCGCTCGCCGCGATCAGCCACCCGTCAAGAAACTGCGCGTGTTGGTCGAGTCGCGGCCGCTGCTGGCGCTGGCCGGTGCGGTGGCGCTGTTTCATCTGGGCAACGCCGCGATGCTGCCGCTGTACGGGCTGGCCGTGGTTGTCGCCCACGGCAATCCGTTCACCACGGTGGCCAGCACCATCGTCATCGCCCAGGCAGTGATGATTGCCACCTCGCTGGCCGCGATGCGCATCGCGCAGACCCGCGGCTACTGGCTAGCGATCCTTATCGCGTTCACCGCATTACCGATCCGCGCACTGATCGCGGCCAGCGTTATCACCAGCTGGGGAGTCGTGCCGGTGCAGATCCTCGACGGCGTCGGCGCAGGCATGCTGTCGGTCGCGGTCCCCGGACTGGTAGCCCGACTGCTCGACGGCACCGGCCACATCAATATCGGCCAAGGAGCGGTGATGACCGCCCACGGTGTCGGCGCCTCCCTAAGCCCGGCCCTGGGTGGGTTCATCGCCCAACAATTCGGCTTCCGCGCCGCGTTCGCGCTACTGGGCGCGTTATCGCTAGGAGCGCTGGCCATCTGGCTCGGATTCGGGGCGATGCTGCGCCGAGCTGGTGGACCTCGCGAGGCTGATCACGCCGCCGACCCGAGTGGCAATGAGGCAGGATTGGCACAAGGCCGAACGATTCAGCGCGGCAGTAGCGCTCACGAAAACACTGCTAGTCCGGGTGAAGGCATGGATACCTAGCGCTTGAATGCCATACGTAGGCCACGCTGCGCATCGATCGCCTCCTCCACGCCGCGATGGCGGAGTATCGGCCTAATGGTTCGCCCCGATCAGCTGCTTCCCGACCCACGACGCAGGCCTATGTAGCGATGGTGAGGAGTTCTGCTGTGGTGTCCCACAGCCGTCCCTCACGAGTCGGATCCTTGGCGAACGGCTTCACGTCGCGTTCGGTGTCCTTGACGACGAAAGCGCCGTCTCGCAGGTGCGCCCAGCGGTCGTCGAGGACGATCGAGGCGAGCGCCGGACCGGATCGGGTCGGCGACGAGACGCCCGGGATTGCCTCGATGGCGCGCCCGATCCGTAGCGCAGCGGGGCTGTGACCTTTCCCCAGGCCGGTGCCCGGCATGAATCCCGGCTCTAACACCGCCACGTTGATTCCCGCCGGGGCTCGGCGCTGCAGTTCGTGGGCGTAGTAGAGGATCGCGAGTTTGGCGTTGGAGTAGGCGATCCCGGTCCGCTGGAAAGACGCTGACTCGTCCGCGGCGGTGGGCCGGGACAAATCGATCGGGTCGCGCCAGTCCGCTGGCGGGACCCTCAACATCCGGCGAAAGATGTTCTGGTGGTAGGTGTTGGACCCCAACAGCACGATGCGGGCAGGAGCGACGAAAGAACCGAGGAGGTCGCCGATGAGCTGTGCGTGCGCGAGATAGTTGACGGCGAATGTCAGCTCGTAGCCGTCCGCGGAGGCGTTGTGGGTGTCGGCGACCATGACGCCGGCGTTGGCCACCAATCCGCGTAGTGGGCGGACGGCGCCCGCTGCGAGCAGGTCTTTCGCTTTCTGGCCCGCGACGCGCACGTCTGCCAGTCGGGCAAGGTCGCAGCCGATCTCGTGCACGGTGGCTCCTGCCGCCCGAGCGTCCTCGGCCACCTCGGTCAGTGCTTGACCGGGCCTGCCGACCAGCAGCAGGTCGGGGCGTTCGGGCGCAGCGCGCTCGGCCATCGCCAGTGTTGCCGCCCGTCCCAGCCCGCCGGTCGGCCCAGTGATCAACACCGTGCCGGACGCAATCGTGTTCATGGCTCTTCGCTCCTCTTCTCACGGGTTCGACTCGGCCGGTCAGGCTGGCCGGCAACTGTCGTCGTGCACCTAGTCTCGGCCAGACTCAAATGCTTAGGCAGCAGTCCGGTTTTCGTAGGACTGCCAGGGCCAGGACAGCGGTGGTGGCGTCGTGCACAGTTGAGAGGTGGGTTCCTGGGAGTTCGGTCGGACCGTGCGTCACTGGCGCGACCGCGTCGCTCCTGCGACGGTCGGCGTTGCCGACTAGATGTGCAGTCACGGCCGGATGCTGACTCCGGCCACCGACGCAGAACCGACACCACAGCACAGTGGGCGTGGCACGCTTCCTGCGTCTTCGGTCGCACACACGGTCCAAATGATCACCATGCGTCACACCCGAACCGTTGGTCACGCCATGCCCGAATTAATTCA
Source organism: Mycobacterium sp. (assembly GCA_049522835.1). GTDB lineage: Bacteria > Actinomycetota > Actinomycetes > Mycobacteriales > Mycobacteriaceae > Mycobacterium. The sequence continues at coordinate 2,141 of JBEKNM010000459.1, read as the reverse complement.
TTTAACGTCTCGCTATTTCTGCCGGTGTGGTCCAATCTCTTGCTGTATGGGCTCGACAGCAACCGGGAGGATCTGGTTGGACGCGGCGAACGATCACTCCAGCAACAGCGAGGTCGATGGCGGCGTTGTGCATCCAGCCTCCAATGGTCGACAGATGCAGGCAGATGTTGTCGAGCAGCGGTACCGGCGGTTGGTGGACCACAGCCCCGACGCCATCGCCGTGCATGAGGGCGACCGCGTCGTCTACATCAACCCCGCCGGGGTCCGCTGGATCGGCGCACAGTCCAGCGCTGAGCTGGTCGGACACCTGATCACGGAATTCGTCCATCCGGACTCGGTTCCCGCGATGCTGGCGCGAATCGCTTCCCTGCGGCACGAGGGGGACACATCTCCCCCCTCGGAGGCGGTGATGCTGCGTTTGGATGGCACCACCCTCGAGGTTGAGGCAGTGTCGGTGCTGACGGTCTGGGAGGGCAGACCCGCCTATCAAGTGATCTTCCGCGATCTGTCTGCCCAGAAGGCCGCCGAGGCGGCGGTGCACCGCCAGGCGGCGTTGGTAAACCAGATCAGTGATGCGATCATCGCCACCACGTTCGCCGGGATCGTCACCAATTGGAACCCGGCCGCTGAAGCCATCTACCGCCGGCCCGCCGCACGAGCACTGGCACTCCCGGCCAGCGAGGCGGTCGGCGCCCCCTTGGACCCCGCCGCGATCATCGTGCACGGCGGAATCGTTCACAGCGCCCACCACGCCGCGGACGGAGCAGCTCTGGACGTGCGGGTCTCCGCCACCGCAACGGACAACGGCTATGTCCTGGTCTGCACCGACCGGACCGCCCTGCGCCGCGCCGAACAGCACTTCCAAACCGTGGTAACCGCACTCGACTACGGGGTCGCGGTCGTCGGCAGCGACGGCCGTGTCGAATCCTCGAACCCGGCGGCCGACCGAATATTTGGCACAGCGCCCGAGATTGTCAAAAACCGGCCAGCCAGCAGAGCGTTCGACTTTCCCATCTACGACACCAACGGCCACCTCATCGCTGCAGACCGGCATCCGCTCACCCAGATCCGGCAGACCGGAACCCCAATCAGTGATTACGTCTTCGGCGCCGATCGCTCCGACGGACAACGGGTATGGCTGTGCGCAGGCTATCGCCTGCTCAACCCGGACGATCCCCAGTATTCAGCGGTGCTCATCTCACTCACCGACATCACCGCACAACGCACCGCCAGCGAACGGCTCGCCCACGAGGCCACACACGACTCGCTAACCGGGCTGCCCAACCGCGCCCACGTTGTCACCCGGGTCACCGCAGCGCTCGAATCCGACGACCACAACGTCTTGGCGGCGGTCCTGTTCATCGATCTGGACAATCTCAAGACCATCAACGATTCGCTCGGCCACGACGCCGGCGACGACGTGTTGCGGGGCGCGGCACAACGTCTCTGCCGCGCCGTCCGATCCGACGACGTGGTCGCCCGGTTTGGTGGCGACGAATTCGTCGCCCTGCTCATCGGCCAGATCGCTCGCCCCGACCTCGACGCACTCGCCGAGAGACTCCACGCGAGCCTGTCGGAACCGGTCGTCATCGAGGGCGTGACACTCCGCATCAGGGCCAGCATCGGAATCGTTGTGATCGAAAACAACGACCCGCGCGCCGCCTCGCAGATCCTGCGCGACGCCGATACCGCTATGTACGCGGCCAAGACCACAGGCCGGGGCAAAAGCCACTACTTCACCGAGCAGCTGCAAGACCGGAAGCGACGACACCCCGCCAACCAGCGGGACTGACTCACCGGCGCTCCGAGGGCGTGGCAGGCTCACTTCTGAAGCGCGGGGATGAACGGCCTACCGGAACCAGGGGCGACGTTGTCGACACCGTAGTCGCGAGTCTTGTCCAGTCCTAGATTTTCGTAGTGCCCGTGACGTGCACGAGACGCGCGTTGCCGTGGTTGATGCCGAACAATTCGCGATAGAGGTACCCAGCGCCACTGAGGCGAGCCCGTCGTAGTGGTCCAGTCGTTATGCGACTCTGTTGCGGATCTACTCGAAGCCCGCGTGATCATCGAAGAGTGGCGCTGCGACGACAACGCCAACAGACCCCACTCCGCCCACGGCGAACTCACCCCAACCGAATTCG
>JBEKNM010000458.1:0-4354 GCA_049522835.1 Mycobacterium sp. | reverse complement strand
GATGAATCAGGCTTTCCGCAACATCGTGAACATGCTGCAGGGTGTGCGTGACGGACTGGTTCGCGACGCCAACAACTACGAGCAGCAAGAGCAGGCCTCGCAGCAGCTCCTCAGCCGCTAGCTTCAACAATCACTGTTGGCCAAAAACTTTCAATTCAGGAGGACATAACAATGACAATCAATTACCAGTTCGGCGATGTGGACACCCACGGCGCCACCATCCGCGCGCAGGCCGCGTCGCTGGAGCAAGAGCACCAGGCCATCGTTCGCGATGTGCTTGCTGCCGGTGACTTCTGGGGCGGCTCGGGTTCGGTGGCTTGCCAGGAGTTCATCACCCAGTTGGGTCGTAACTTCCAGGTGATTTACCAGCAGGCCAACTCCCACGGGCAGAACGTGCAGTCCGCCGGCAGCAACATGGCCAGCACCGACAGCGCCGTCGGGTCCAGCTGGGCCTGACCGCACACCTTCGACAAACGGGGCCGCACACCGATCGGTGTGCGGCCTCGTTGTCTGTGCGGCAAGAAACGTGTCAAGCGTTACCCGGCAACGGGCGAACGAGGAATCACCGAGGCGCGGAATCCGACCCGCTGCGCACCGTCGGCCTCGCGCCCAACCATGCCGCCCATCGGCAACTTGGAGATGGTGCCACTGGCCAGCGACGGCGCCGCGCCCCAGCCACCCGGCACGGCGTTTGCGTCGACCAACGGCATCGGTGTAACCATCGACACCGCATCGGCCCAGCTCGGCGGCACCGACAAGGTCCCCAGAGCGGCAGCCTGACCCAGACCGGCCGCGGCACCTCCGTCCAGACCCCCGATTGGGCCGGCCAGACCACCGAGGGCCCCCAACCCCGGGATGGCTCCCAAGCCGGAGGCGCTACCGGCGACCCCTTCTATCGAACCCACACCCGCCACGTCAAGTTGCGCGCCGAAGATGTCCAGACCGGTACCGCCGAAGTCGAGACCCAGGCCGCCGAAATCGGTACCCAGGCCCGCGACATCGCCGGCAACACCGCCCACATCGAAGACCCCGGCGAGATCGCCGTTACTGCCGAGGCTGGAAAGCACGCCTCCCAGACTCGAGAGGGCACCGGCGGCGCCGGCAGTTTTAGCAGTCTTGCCCGATGCACCCGTCAAACTCGACAACGCGCTGGCCGGCGTGGAGGCAACAGTCGAAGCCAGCCCCGCGGCGCCGCCCATCGCCGACGATGACCCGGGGGTCGACAGCCCCTGGAGGGCTTGGGTTACCGAAGACATCAGCTGCGTCGACATTGTCTGAGCCTTGTTGCCATCCGTTTGGGCGATCGCACCGGCCTGGTTGACGAGCCCGCTGGGATTAGTCGTTTGGGGCGGCGACGCAAAAGTCGAAAAGGCTGATGCGGAAGCCGAAGTGGCCGCGTAGTTGTACATCGCCGTAGCGTCCTGAGCCCACATCTCGCTGTACTCCGCCTCGGTGGCCATGATCGCCGGCGTGTTCTGCCCCAGGATGTTGGTCGCGATCAACGTCGCAAGCTGAACCCGGTTGGCGGCGACCAACGGTGGCGGCACCGTCATCGCAAAGGCCGTTTCGTAGGCGCCCGCCGCGGCGGCCGCCTGGGTCGCGGCCTCCTCACATTGGGCAGCGGTGGCGTTCATCCACACCAGGTAGGGCGTGACCGCGGCCGCCATCGACATCGACGAGGGACCAACCCACGATTCGTCGGTCAGGCTCGAGATCGCCGACTGATAGCCGCTGGCGGCGGTCTGCAGTTCGGCGGCCAGCCCGTCCCATCCCGCGGAGGCAGCCAGCAAGCTCGCCGGCCCCGGACCTACGTACATCCGGCCGGAGTTGACCTCTGGCGGCAATGCTCCAAAATCCATCGCCTATTGCTCCGTTTGTTTGAGGTTGCTGGCCGGATTCGCGCCGGACCCAGGTCGGTGACCTCGGCCAGTTCGGTAACCGGGGGCCAGCAATGAGGTCGAAAACGCGTCAGCGACCATGCAGCGTTGCCTATAAGCGCGCCGGGCAGGGTAGGTGGATGCCGCGAAATGTGTCGCTGCACACACCGGCACGACGTCCGCAGCCGCGGACATTTTCGCCGCGCAGACAGGGCTGGAAGTAGCCATATCGGCGGCGGTCGTCGCAGTGGCGGCCCGCCGCAATCTGATATCTGGCGTGAACAGCATCAGCGATGGCGCATTTGCAAGCTTTGTTACGAAATACATTGAAATCTCCTGACATTCGTAACTTCTCGTAACGTCGCGTTAACGAAGGACAGGACAGCGCTGTCCTCGAGCCGTCGGCAACCGGGTTTCGTTCTCGATAGCAAGCACGAACCGCTGAGTCAATTCGACGACGAAATTCATTAGCACACTGATGATTTGGAGAACTACCCCACGGGACGACTCAGCTCACTCAGGCCAGACGACTATGTATTCCAGTATTTTTCGGAATCGAGGTAACCTCAAGTTGGCAGATGGAACACATATGAAACACATATTTGTCTCCTCCTCGGCACGTGCCGCGGACGGGCGTCAGATTTGAGAACTCTATGAATCAGGTGACAACATCATTTGAGCTTGAAAGAATGCAGGAGCATGACCGTAATGTCCCGATACGCGGATAGTCAGCGTCCGCGCCAGGCGATCCTCGGGCAGCTGCCCCGGATCTACCGCGCCGACGGATCACCAATCCGGGTTTTGCTGGTCGACGACGAGCCGGCGCTGACGAACTTGGTGAAGATGGCGCTGCATTACGAGGGCTGGGATGTCGAGATCGCCCACAACGGGCGCGAGGCCATAGCCAAGTTCGACAAGGTCAGCCCTGACGTGCTGGTCCTCGACATCATGCTGCCCGACGTGGATGGGCTCCGGATTCTGGAGCGGGTCCGCGGATCTGACGCCTATACCCCCACCCTGTTCCTCACCGCCCGCGATTCGGTTATGGACCGGGTCACCGGCCTCACCGCGGGCGCCGACGATTACATGACCAAACCGTTCAGCCTGGAAGAGCTGGTCGCCCGACTGCGCGGGTTGCTGCGCCGCTCCAGCCAGCAGACCTCACCTGCCGCGGAGGCTCTCAAAGTCGGCGAGTTACGAGTCGACACCGCCAGCCGCGAAGTCACCCGCGGCGGCACGCCGATATCGCTTTCCGCGACCGAGTTCGAACTGCTTCGCTTCCTCATGCGCAATCCCCGCCGGGCGCTCACCCGCACCGAAATCCTCGACCGGGTCTGGAACTACGATTTCGCCGGGCGCACCAGCATCGTCGACCTCTATATCTCTTACCTGAGGAAGAAGATCGACTCCGGCAGAGAGCCGATGATCCACACCGTCCGCGGTGTTGGATACATGCTGCGGCCATCGGAGTGATGCGCGGGCGCGATACCGCATCCAGAAACACTCCGCGGTGGTTCCCTCGTTCTTTGCGCCGCCAGTTGCTATTGGGCGTACTAGCAGTCGTCAGCGTGGTCCTGCTGACAGTCGGAACGGTCTCCGTGCTGAGCCTGCGCGGTTATGTCAACGCGATGAGTGACGCCGACGTCGCCGAATCCCTTGACGCATTGAGCAACTCATACACCAGATACCGCAACGGCGAACATACGTCGGCAGATCACGGCACTCCACCGATCGCACAGGCGATGCTGGAGTTCACCGGGCAGGAGCCCGGAAACCTGATCGCCATCCTCCACAACGGCGTCGTGATCGGCTCGGCGGTCTTCTCCGAGGACCAACCGAAACCTGCGCCGGCCGACGTCGTACGCGCCCTCGAAGCGCAGTCATGGCCCGACGCACCGCCACGGTCGGAGAAACTCGGCGGCCTCGGCTCATACCGGGTCGACAGCCGCGATGACGGACCCGACCTAATCGTCGTCGGGGTCTCGCTAAACCGGGCCGGCACGATCATCGCCCGCAAAAACATCACCATCACAGCGCTTGTCGCTGTTGCGCTGGCGGTCACGGCAGGACTCACCGTTTGGCTCGTAGGGTTCGCCCTTCGCCCGCTGCGCCGAGTCGCCGCGACCGCCGCGGAGGTTGCGGCAATGCCGCTCACCGACGACGACCGCCGGATCAGCGTGCGAGTGCGACCGCAGGATACCGACCCAGACAACGAGGTCGGAATCGTCGGACACACGCTGAACCGATTGCTGGACAACGTAGACAGCGCGTTGGCGCATCGCGCCGAGTCCGATCTGCGGATGCGGCAATTCATTACCGACGCCAGCCACGAACTGCGAACCCCGTTGGCGGCAATTCAGGGCTATGCCGAACTCACCCGCCAGGACAGTTCAACACTGCCGCCGACCACCGAATACGCGCTGGCCCGTATTGAGTCGGAGGCGCGGCGCATGACGCTACTCGTTGACGAGTTGCTG
>JBEKNM010000457.1:0-4368 GCA_049522835.1 Mycobacterium sp. | reverse complement strand
CGTGACGGCGAGCAGGCCGTTGTTCGACCAGCTCAGAACGCAGGTCATTGACGGAGTCCGAGCCGGCGCGCTGCCTCCGGGTACCCGGCTCCCCACGGTACGTGACCTCGCCACTCAGCTCGGCGTGGCCGCCAATACCGTGGCTCGCGCCTATCGTGAGCTGGAGTCGGCGGCGATCGTCGAAACACGTGGGCGCTTCGGCACTTTCATCTCCCGCTTTGATCCGACCGACGCCGCGATGGCGGCCGCGGCCAAGGAATACGTCGATGTGGCTCGAGCGCTGGGGCTGACCAGGTCCGACGCGATGCGCTACCTCGCCAACGTGCCCGAAGACTGAGACCCGGGTTAGCCGAACTCCAGCAGCGTCAAACATGGACGCAGCTGGTCGAAGAACCGTGCGCGGTAGACGAACGACACCGCGGCGTTCAATACCACGCCGCGACCCGGTGGTAGCCGCAGATCGCGGACCGCGCGCACACCCGGCACCGTGTTCGCCAGGTCTGCGGCCTGCCCGACGGACAGGCTGAACGGCATCGGCGGCACCTTGTAGCGCAGCGAGGTCCGCAGGCCGCCGTAGCGGCTCACTCTGGAGAACCACGCCGGGGGCAGGTCGAAGAGCATTTGGCCGCCGGGAAATGTCTTGGCGCACTGGGCGATTAGTCCCAGAGCCTGCTCGGGCTGCAGGTACATCAGCAATCCCTCGGCAGTGATGAACACCCCGCCCGAAGGGTCGATGGAATCCATCCAACTGTAGTCCAGCGCGGACTGGGCGCAGACCGACACCCGCGGCGACGACGGCAGCAGCCGCGTCCGAACATCGATGATGGGTGGCAGATCAACTGTCAGCCAACGGAATTGGCTATCAGAAATGGCAGCGTCCAAGCGCCAGAAGCTGGTCTGCAGGCCCTCAGCCAGCGCCACCACGGTGGCCGACGGACGCTGCGCGAGATAGGACTGGGCTTGGGTATCGAAGGCACGCGCGCGCAACGCCATGTCCTGGCCGGTCGGGCCGAACTTCGTGAAGTCGAAGTCGATCGAATCGACCAAGGCTATTGCCATCGGATCGTCAATGACGGGATCGTCGCGGCGGGCCTCCCGGGCTCGGGCGTTCAGTGTCAGCAGGGCGGTCTCGGAAACGCCGCTAAGGACGACCTGCTGTCTTGCGGAGTCTTTGGCAACGCTCATCGAATCCAACACTACCGACGGTCGCCTCCCCGCAGGACTTTGGCCACCGTGCGCAGGTTGCGGGTGGTGGTCGACGACTTGTAGCGCGGCTTGCCCATCGTCTTGCCGATCGTGCTGTCCAGGGTGCTGCCCTTGGGTACCTGCCAGTAGACGATCCAGTAGTCCAAGCCGTCGCCGCAGCTGATCTTCTCATCGGGACCAGCTTGATCGGCGAGTGCGGCGAGTTCGACGAGCACTGCGTCGTCGGCGACGAAGGTGATGTAGGACTGGTATCCGTCGACTTCGCGTTCGAACGGGTACGCCTCGTCGATGGTGCGCACGGTATCGATGTCGTAGGCAAGCACCCACGCGTCATAACCGAACCGTTCGCGCAACGCGGCTTCGGCTTTCTTGCGCACAGTGGCCACACCGGAGGACGACTCCAGCAGTACGTTTCCGCTGGCCAGGACGGTACGCACATTGGCGAATCCGGCGGCGGTCAACGCTGCTGCCACCTCGGCCATCTTGAGGTTGACGCCGCCCACGTTGACGCCGCGCAGCAACGCCGCGAACTGGGTCATGATCCGATTCCACCAGGCGGGCGGTGACCGAGGCGATCCGGGACCGGCCGGCTTGGCGCGCGACGTAGGCTTTCGGCATGGGACGTCAAGTCTTCGACGACAAGTTGCTGGCACTGATCAGTGGGAACTCCCTCGCGGTGCTGGCCACCATCAAACGTGACGGACGGCCCCAGCTGTCGAACGTGAGTTATCACTTCGACCCGCGTGAGGTGGCGGTGCGGGTATCGATCACCGAGCCGCGGGCCAAGACTCGTAACCTGCGCCGCGACCCGCGGGCGTCGATCCTGGTCGACGCCGACGATGGATGGTCGTATGCCGTCGCCGAGGGCACGGCGGAACTCACTCCGCCGGCGGCTGCGCCCGACGACGACACCGTCGAGGCGCTGATTGCCTTGTATCGCAACATCGCTGGCGAGCATCCAGACTGGGACGACTACCGACAGGCGATGGTCACCGATCGGCGGGTGCTGTTGACGCTGCCGATCTCGCACGTGTACGGCATGCCCCCGGGTAACAGGTAGTCGCGCCGTCTGCCAGACCGTCCGGGCCTTCCAGGCTAGGCTGCCCCTATGGCTGAATCGAACTCTCGGCAAGATGCTGAGTCTTCTGGATCTCCGGGGTCTGAGGACGAGGACGAGACCAAGCGCAAGTTCCGCGAAGCCCTCGATCGCAAGTTGGCCAAGTCATCGGGCGGATCCGACCACAAAGACGGCGGCGGTAAGCAGCCTCGGGTGCATGGTCCGGTAGAGAACCGTCGCGAATTCCGCCGCAAGAGCGGCTGATCCGAATTGAGGCGGTTCAGCCTTCGGGCCGCGTGAATAGGCTGATCGAAGGGTCGGCTTGGCCTGGTTGGCCGCGCAGGCTTCCTCGGGTGCTGGGGTGTTCGAAGTTCACTTGGGACGGGTCGTTTTGGTATGCCCAGTCCGCCACGATGGTGCGTTGACTGAACTTCCAGCGGCCGTCGTGTTTGGTGTACTTGTCCAGGTACCGGCCGCCGATGATGACGTCTATGTCCTGTTTGGGACCGGCGAAGGTGTGAAACACCAGGCAGTAGATCTCACCGCGGCCCGTGTCGCCCTCGATCACGAAGTTCGTTGTGGTGATGTTGTGTTGGGAGACAAGCACATGCGGTTCCGCCGCCTGTAGTTGTGCGATGAACTGATCGACGCCGCCCGTCGAGAACGAGCCGTGAGAGTCGGTCGCGTCGGGGTGGTACAGGCTCCGAAGCGCTGCATAATCAGCACGGTCGACGGCCCGGCAATAGGCAGTAACGAGCTGGTGCAGTTCGTCCCGGGCCAGCATCAGTGCCAATTTGGCCTCATCCACCACCACGTCACGATAACCCGGTGTTACTAAGACCTGAAAAAGTCGGCGCGTTGGTCCACCGCAGGATCTCGTTGAGCAGGGAGGATGGCCTCGAACCCTATTCGGGGGTGCTGGTCAGGGCCTCTTACCCCCGCTGAGCTGCAGCGCACCCGGCTATGATTCCGGCCGTAGCACGCAGCGAAATCCGATGTGGCTCATACCGGTATCGACCATCTGGCCGAGACCGCGGTGGTTGACAAGCCGGCCAAGGCGGAACAGCACGACCACTACCACGGTCACGCTCACCAGAACCGCCCTGCACGGAGCACCCCCGGTTTATCGCCGTGGGTGTTTCGTTTGTTCGTCCAGGCCCAGGTCGTGTCGATCGACGACGACCCGAACGCGCCGGCGAGTGCAATGAACCCCCGAACCTGGACGTTCATCGACGGGCCCTGGCAATTCGACAGCTGCCGATAACGACCCCAAAACCCGTACAGGATCGGGCATCCGCATAACGGGCCGGTCCCGGCAGGCGGGGGGAGGCTATAGCCCCCTGGGGGTATTCCATCGTGAGCGATTACACCGCCTGGTCGTATTTCGGCCCGTACCTTCTTAGCTACTTACTTCCGAACGGGCCGTCAGTCCCTTGGGCTGAACACCTTGGCTAATCGGATCCTTGAGGTCTTGTTACATCGCCTTGCCGATCTATTCGGCAAGGCGACGGCCTTAATCAGTTGCAGCGGCATTCTCGGCCCTGGAGCGCCAGGGTGCTGCACTGGTTTACCTATATCTGGTGACTAATTACCAGACAAACTCAAATACATACGCCAAGGAAACAGGGAGGAGGAGGGCCGCCCCAACCGGGGCCATTGCCACCCCAACCTTGGTCAGGGCCACCCCTACCGGGGCCATTGCCACCCCAACCGTGGTCAGGGCCACCCCTACCGGGGCCGGGGCCACCGCCGTGCCCCCCACCGGGGCCGGGGCCACCGCCACCGCCGTGCCCGTCAACCGGTGCGTAGTGGACCGCGCCCGGCACATCCTGTGGCGCCGGAGCGGCGTTCGCGACCCCGGCTAGGCCGATGGCGGAAAAGCCAAGCGCGCCAGCGATTGCGGCTTGGGCCGCGACTTTCTTGAGGTTCATTGTGCAACTCCTTTGGTTTTACCCGCCAGGACGTCCGAATGCCCACGGTGTCTATCAACAGTGTGTGTCAACAGTGCAAGTCTACGCTGTCGACGGCCCGACGGGGCCCCTGCCGATCACTGCCCCGGGACCACTGCCAACGCGGACGCGGGCTCACGGCAATCCGCCAAGCCA
>JBEKNM010000456.1:0-6579 GCA_049522835.1 Mycobacterium sp. | reverse complement strand
ACCCTCCTTCGGCGAGAGCACCACGTGCCTATCGTGCCCGGGGGTCTCCCTCGGAGGGTAGAGGGTTCAACAGCTCTTGATTCGCGATCGCAAATGGCTACGCGGCAATCAGCCCACAGCCTGGTCGCCCACGACGGCGATCAGGCGCAGATTCTCCATCGCCGACGAACCGGCGGGAGGGGTGAGAACCACCAGCTACTGACCGTCCGTGGTGGCCACGACTTCGCAGTCCAACGTGATGGGGCCGACCCGTGTGAGGAATGTTTTGCGCTGCATGCGCCGGGTGGCCACCTCGTGACGCGGGACGCACTGGTATCTGCTCGCCGTTGCGGCGCATCAAACCTCGCCCGACCTAATTAGCCTCCCCCGGCTGACGGGTTCCGAGCCTTACATTTAACCCAACACTCCGCGGAAGGAGAGAATCTGATGACTGACAGCGATGACGCAGCTACCGATGAACCCTTCGTATGGCGCGGAATAGTTGACCCCGAGCTGTTGTTCGACGATGTCGTTTCGGCAAGTCATCAACTCGCCGACGCGGCCAAAATCGGTAACTGGTCAACAGTATTCGACCTGCTCGACGACCCCGAACAACTTGTCGACATCAACTCCTGGCGACCCGGTGGGGCAGCTTGGTTCACCGTCTTGCACCAAGCTGCGTGGCACGGCGCACCCAACGAAGTCGCGGCCGAACTCATCCGGCGCGGCGCCCTGACGTCACTAACGGACGCTTGGGGACGCACCGCCTACGATGTCCGTTACGAAAGGGACCTCAGGGCCAACCGCCCTAAAGATGTTGCAGCACAACAGCGCAAGTCACTGGTTCTGCGCACGCGCTATCTGAAGCCACAGCCTTCCCCACTGGCACCAAGAGTTATTGGCGCGCTCAACTGGCACCTCGGCGACGTCATCGACAGTCGCATCCGTGGCGTGCTCTACGAAGGGCGTGATCCCCGACGGGTCTTGCGTTACCCGCCCGTCGGGATCCTGCATGAGGTACCTGGTCAGCGCCTGTGGTTCCCTGTGCCCGGCATGTACGGAGGCTTCGACATCAGGTTGGCGGAGGACTTTCTCGACGTAAAGAGCTGGTGTCGCATCGTTGGCGGTTCGGGTCAGGCGCACCTGATCACTACCGGAGGCGCGATACTCTCGAAGGAGGGATTCGTGTAATCCTGTCGCCGCCCAGGTCCCCGTGACGATTACGCCAGGACAGTGACGGGAATTGGTCGCACAAGCCGACGTATTCGCCGTCTTCGGGGGACCAGATCGCGCGGTAGGTGTTGGGCCTGATCGTTCATTCACCGACCAGTACGCAGCACCGGCGGCAACCGCGAATTGCCGTCCGGCTGAGACCCGCGCGCCCATTGCCGCGCCTTGCTTGTGGGAGGACGATGAAGTGGACGGCGGCGCCGTCGAGACGCTGCCCCACACAGAGGAGGCAGATCATGTATGCACGAAGCACCACAATCCAGGGGCAGCCCTCGTCTGTTGACGCCGGTATCGCGCATACGCGCGACAGCGTGATGCCCGCGCTCGAGGGCATCGACGGGTGCGTTGGCTTGTCCCTGTTGGTCGACCGGACATCGGGCCGCTGCATTGTTACCACCTCTTGGGAGTCCGAGGAGGCGATGCGTGCGAGCGAGGAGGCTATGCGGCCGATTCGTGACCGGGCCGCCGAGCTTTTGGGTGGTAGCAGGCAGGTCGAGGAGTGGGAGATCGCTGCCATGCATCGCGATCACCGCGCCAGTGAGGGCGCCTGTGTCCGGGCCACCTGGGTCAAGGTCGGCCCGGATCAGATCGACCGGGGCATCGATTTCTACAAGATGACTCTGCTGCCCGCACTCGAGGAGCTCGAGGGATTTTGCAGTGCCAGCTTGCTGGTCGACCGTGCGTCCGGTCGTGGCGTGGCCGCGGCGACCTTCGATAGCGTTAAAGCCAGGGACCGGAACAGAGACCAGTTGGACAGGATCAGAGCCACGGGCAGCCAGGAAGTAGCTGCCGAGGTGCTCGACGAGTGCGACTTCGAGTTGGCGCTGGCCCACCTGCGGGTGCCCGAGATGGCCTGACCGCGCGACGAGCGCGAAGGGAGGAAGGCGCGGTGGTGGCTGCGGAAACGCCGTCGTTGTATGCGCGGCTGGGAGGCGTCTACGCCATCGCCGTCGTCGTCGATGACTTCATCGATCGGATCATGGTCGACCCGCGGTTGAGACTTCATCGATCGGATCATGGTCGACCCGCGGTTGAACGCGAACCCGCGAGTCGACGAGGCGCACCACCGCGTCTCGGCGCAAGGTTTTAAGTACTACGTCACCGAGCAGGTTTGCTGGGCGGCGGGCGGCCCGCAGACCTACTCGGGGCGCACGATGCTCGACGCGCACCGCGAGCTGCTCATCTGCGGCGCGCAGTGGGATGCGTTCATGGACGACTTGCACCAGACCCTGGCGAAGTTCGGCGTGCCCGAGCGCGAGCGCGGCGAGCTCGACGCGATCGTCGAGAGCACCAAGGACGATATCGTGACGACGTCGGCGGCGCCCGCCGCGAGCCAGTAATCGCGTCGGGTCAGGCCCGGACGGGTCGCGGACCGCAGCACAATTCGTCGAATGGACATCCTGCATGGAGCTTATGGAGGCGTTGGTAACACAGGACATCACGCCATTCGAGCGGGACCGACTGCGTGAGGCTCTTGAGGAGGAAGTAAGAAGGCAACTTCCCGCCGATAGGCAGCTCCTGCGCGTGGTGGACTGGGATCCGGGAGCTGGCCACGCGGTAGAAAACGCTCCAGGCATGAGGAAGTACAGGGTCGCCTATGAGACGGAACCGCGCGACTAGGCGGTCGACTCCGTGGGTCTCATCCGCCCACCGGGAGCGCTCCACACGAGTACCCGCAAGTTAGCTAGCGGCCCGACTAGCTATGTCCACCGTTGTTGGGCGTCTCGGGCCAGTTTGGCGGCGGGGCGGCGTGGTGGGATTGGTGTCGATGGCCACCGTCGCTTTCCTGTCCACAATGTCGGCGGTGCGTCAAGCTGCCGGGCAAGCAGCAGTGCAGCTGTGTCGTAGTTAGCGCGCCAGCCACGAAAGTGCGGCCAAGCTTGCTCGTCAGTGCGTTCGATCGGGTACCCGAGTTCCCGCAGCATTGCGGTGGCCGCCCTGAATTCGTCGATCGACACTGCGACCGACCCGTCCGGGTCGGGTTCGTCGGGTGCCGACAGCCGCATGGCTCTGGCGATCTGTTCCAGCGCTACGGAGCCCATCCGAAGTGACAGGCGCGCGGCGAGTTTGGGTTCTCGCGACGGTGCCAGTGCCAGATGTAACGCGGCGGCGTCCAGCACCGCGATCAGCGAGGTCAGCCAGTGCGACATCGGCTGCGGTGAGCGCAGCCTCGCCAATGTCAGATAGGTGGTGTGGGATTCGGCAACCTGGGCGGCCCACTGTTCCCATGCGGTGAACAGCTCCTCGAGAATAGGGCGGGTGTCGCCGTCATCGATGCCCCAGCGGGTACGAGCCAAAATCTCCGGTCCCCACGCTGGGACGCCGGCGCGCGAGCCAAGCAGGCTGACTAGGGTTTCACGCCGGTTGAACGCGGCGTAGAGGGTAGGCAGGTAGCCGACCTGCAGGCCGATTACGACCAGCCCGGTGAAAGCTGCCAAATATTCGAGCGTCGTGCTGCCGCTACCGGCCGGGGCGGCGTAACCGAGGGTGAACACCGACGACCCAGCGTCGGAAAACGCCGGTCCCAGGCGCCCGTTCAGGCTCGGCAACAGCAACAGCGCGAAACCGGCAACAAGCAGCCCGAGCCAGAGCGCAAGCCGTACCAGCAACGACAGCGGCGCCTGCCATGCGAGGATGCGGTCACGGCGCTCGAACGATTGCACAAACCTAGTTAGTTGGAGGAATCCGGCGTCCAGGGCCCTGTCGACCATGCGCGAAATCCGGGAATAGATACCGCGCGGCACGACGAGAGTGCCCACAACACTCGACAACGTTCCCACCACGACGAAAAACCCCACAGCGAAGCCCAGCCACGCACCTATCATCAGAGCATTCAAGCGAAACAGAGTCGGGTACCGCCACTGTCGTCGCCGTCTGTGGGCTCGCACTGGCCCCGGTAAGACGCCCGGCGGGTCCTGCGCACCTGCGTTCCCCCGTCCCCGGCGAATGGTCCCGCCACATCCACGTCCCGCAGCGCGCGGCCGTCGCAAAAAGAGATGCGGACGCCTGAATTGCAGGCTAGGCGGCTTTACTCGATCTTGACCATGCATTGAATCGCCTCACCGATGATTGCTGACGTGGGTACGCTTCCAACGATGGAACTGGGGGTTTTGGGACCTCTCCAGGTCCGGCAGGACGGCGCGCCCGTCACAATCCCGGGCGCCAAACCGCGCGCCATCCTCACGATGCTCCGGCTGCACAATGGTTCGGTTGTGTCGGCCGACACGCTGATCGAGCTGCTGTGGGGCGACGATCCGCCGCGCACCGCCGATAAGGCGGGACTTCGGCCCCTACCGCCGGGCGGCGCGAAGTCGTGCCGTAACGCATAGATGATCCCCGCACAAAAGGAAGCGAGTACCCCATGCCAGTCGCTGGCACCGACGCCGCGATCAATGTCGGGCAACAGGATATCGACGAAGCTCGCGCTTTCAACGCAAAGCTGGAAGCGCTCATCGCGACTCGGCCGGCGGTCAACACGGTGCCCGTCGAAGTCACACGCCGAGCCAGGCGTCAAGGCAATTACATCTTTCCGGCACCTGTCTACCTCGACGAGGCACGCGAAGTCGAGGTTGCTGGCCGAAGCGGTCCGGTCAAGGTGCGGATCATCCAGCCGGATCGGGCGCCGGTCGGCATCTATCTGCACATGCACGGCGGGGGCTGGACGCTGGGCGGGGCCGACGAGCAGGATCTGGCCCTGAAGCAGCTGGCCAACGAGACCGGCCTCTGCGCGGCCAGCATCGAGTATCGCCTTGCCCCTGAGCACCTGTACCCGGCAGGCCCGGACGACTGTGAGGATGCGGTGCTTGACCTCCTCGAGCATGGGGCCCAACTTTTAGGCGCTCCAGCTCGGTTTGCCATCGGCGGCGAGTCGGCCGGAGCCCATCTCGCCGTGGTCACGCTACTGCGGCTGCGTGACCGGCACGGGATCACGAACCGGATCTTTGCGGCCAGCCTGACCTATGGCGGTTATGACCTCAACAGCACACCGAGCCAGATTCTATGGGGTGATCGCAACCTCGTGCTTTCACTGCCCATCGCCCAGTGGTTCGGGAACAATTTTGTCCCCGGTCTTACCTTCGAGCAGAGACGCGATCCCGATGTCTCCCCGTTGTACGCGCGGCTGGATGACCTGCCGCCAGCGCTGTTCACAGTCGGCACTATGGACCCCCTGCTCGACGACACGCTCTTTATGTCCGAACGGTGGCGAGCCGCGGGCAACCGCGCCGAGCTCGCGGTATATCCCGAAGGTGTGCACGGATTCAACCTCTTTCCGATCGCCCTGGCCCGAAAGGCCAACGCCAGGCGGTTCCAGTTCTTGCGAGACGCCTCGACCTAGCCGCATTCGCCTCGTAAATCGGATAGCAAGGGCTCACTCGCAACAATTCGCTGGATGAGCTGGCCAACAATTCCCAGTTCTCATGACGACCACCCTCGACCACCTAACCACAGCGGCGGCTCCTGGCCGTTGTACATGCTCTTGGGCCGCCATCGCTGTCTGCGCAACAGTCGACCGGCGTGGTGCTCGGCCACGTCCTTCAGGTACTCGACGTCGTCGCTGGTCCACGGGTGCTGGCCGGTCCCGTCCAACCACCACCTCGGTTGGCCGTCCTGCTCGTAGCGGGTGATCCGGTAGCGCCAGGCGACGTGCCTACCCTTGGCGTCAACCTGCCAGTCCAGCAGCCGCGGGCGCACGGCCTCGGGCGTCGGCTTGATAAATTCCCAGGGCTCGGTTATCCGGATCTCGATAAACTCGCGACCCATGAATTAACCCTACCAGGATGCTTGCTTGCGTCAGTGATTCTACCTGCGCAGATGACGCCTTTCTGATC
Source organism: Mycobacterium sp. (assembly GCA_049522835.1). GTDB lineage: Bacteria > Actinomycetota > Actinomycetes > Mycobacteriales > Mycobacteriaceae > Mycobacterium. The sequence continues at coordinate 541 of JBEKNM010000456.1, read as the reverse complement.
GATTAGAGGAGCATCGCCGGTCGGAACCCCGGCTATCCAGAAGGGCTGCTCGACGCACTGATAAACGCCTCCGCGTCGAAGGTGCTGACCGACGATCACCGCTTTTGAACTGGAAGACGCAGCCAACTGCCTGAGCCTGTGGTCATCGTGTTCGGGACCAGCTCGCCGACACGGTGCGCGAAACTCAACCACCGCCCGCGTCGAGTACTTGGCTGGGCCACCCGGGTCGAGGCGTTCGGCATTGCCGAGCCGAAACCGATGCTGCTTGCGTCTGCCTAGCCGGGGCAATTTCTGGGCTGCGATCATGACTAGGCGGCTGGCGGACTTCCCGAGCTCGACGTCGCCCGCGTGCAACGCTGGTGCACCGGCCAGGTTCCCGAGCACGTTCGCGACGAAGTTCGCGTCGAATGCGACATCGCTCCAAGACATCTGACCATCAGGTGCGCCCCGAGGGGACCGGCGGCTTTAGCCGCCGGGGGAATCGGGGCAGGTGGACAGTGTCGGTTCCGGTGCTTGTCGGTGTCGTTGCATACGGTGCGCA
>JBEKNM010000455.1:0-4380 GCA_049522835.1 Mycobacterium sp. | reverse complement strand
CGGGAACCGACACCAAGGCCGCCGCTTCGGGGGGAGGCGACCCAGATTTCGTGCCCGACCCACTACTCGACGCTGCCGTATTCCGGATACCCGTGATCCTCTACCAGATGCCACAGGTGACTATCGCTGCGATCAACGGCGCGACAGCCGGTGCCGGCCTCAGCTGGGCCTGTGCATGCGACTTCCGGTGGGCGGCGCGATCGGCCAAGTTCAGCAGCGCCTTCCTCGATCGCGGCGTAGCCGCCGACATGTGCCTGCACTGGACCCTCCCGCGGATCGTTGGACCTTCGATCGCGAGACAACTGATGTTCTTTCCCAGCAAGTTCGACGCCGATCGGGCCAAGGAGTTCGGCGTCGTCGACGATGTGTTCCCAGACGACGAGTTCCGTGCGCAGGTTGCATCGCGCGTGGACCGCCTGCGGCGCGCCGCACCTCTAGCCCTGCGGGCTACGAAGGAGAACCTGGTCGACGCCGAGCAGACGGAAATGCGAACCTTCAGCGACCTCGAGACGCAGCGGCATCTTGTGCTGCTCGAGACGGACGATTGTCGGGAGGGTTTCGCGGCGTACGCCGAGCGTCGCGAGCCGCGCTTCGTCGGGCGCTGACCGTTGCTGTTGAGTGTGTTTTGGTGCCCACGCTCACGCGGCGTCCCCATGCGGGGTTTGGGTTTTGGCCTCGCCGCTCGCGGCCCCACTAGGTGGGTCTTACGGGAGCTCCGCCGGCGCCGGATGATCCGGCGTCGGCGCCCCCGGGAGGCCGTCATCGAATCGTTTCGCGACTGGTTGTTTACGCAACTGCTCTCGCCCGGCCAATTCGGTGATCGTAAAAAGTGACGTCCTCGCCCGTGCGCAGGTCTAGTACTTCACATCCGTGATCGGTCACGGCCACGACGTGCTCCCAGTCCTGGACCACACGCTGACGAGCACCCCGCGCCGCGGGCCCCCCAAACTGGCAGGAACTTCCAAGGTCCCGCGACGGAGGAAGACGACTACCGTCTGTCAACGTGAGCGCCAAGCACGAGGAAGACGTGCTGACGGTTCCCAGCACCGAAGACGCAAGCGAATCAACGACGTTTGGCGGGCTCTCGCAGACGTACGGCTGGCTACTTATGTCGGCTTAGGGCGACTATTACGGAGTATCGGGTGAGCTTGAGTGTGGGCCGGTACGTCGCCATCATTCGCGCCGGCTACCCGCACGGCGTCCCCGAGACCGACTACAGCACGCTGCTGGCAATCGTGCGGCGTCGGTTATCCGACGACGAGATAGCGGCACTGGCCAGAGACCTGGTGGCTCGTGGTGAGTTAACGGTGAACATCGACGTCGCCGATATCGGCGCGGCCATCAAACGGATCAGTGACGAACCTCCATCGGCGGCCGACCTTGAACGTGTCCAGCGTCGCCTTAGAGGTGATTGGCTGGCCCGTTGACCTTGACCATTAGTGTCGGACCGTCGCGGCCACTCGCTATCCAACTCACCCTCGTCGGCGTTGCTCCGCGGCTTTCCAGCGGTTGTGAGCTTCGCAGTCAGCGCGCCAGCAGGTGGGGGCGCGTCCGCTTTCCTCGTCAACGCTGCGAGGCGCCCCATAATTGCTCAGTGAGGTCCCTGAACATCACCAGCGCGACCGGATCATCGCGGCGCAGCAAGGCCGACTTGCTCATCTTGGTCCGCACGATCCAGCCGGCCCGGTGAGCCAACTCGACGACCATCTCCGCATGTGCGCAGACGACCCAGACGGCCGACGGACTTTTTACACGGGGCCACAATTTTCGGGCTAAAGGGCGGTGACATGCACGAATAAGTGCCAACCTGGCCGAACTGGGCTTCAATCGCCTTGTAAGCGAGCGGTCGTCAGTTCAATCCTGACAGGGGGCTCTGAACAGGTGTTCTGAACAGGTGTTGTCGTCACCGTCGAGTGACAGGGCCGCCGAGGCTACGTTTGCGTGCGAGGAAAGCCTGCATGTGGTGTTGCGGCTCCCCCGTCAGAAAGGCCAGCCCGAACTGCTCGACGCTGTCTTCGATCGCGCCATGAACCGTCATATCGAACCACTCGTTGAGTAGGCGCTTTTGTTGTCGGACCGCGTGGGGGCCGAATCCGGCGAGTTTCGCGGTGAGCTCGGCGATGCGCGTGTCGAGCGCGTTGGCGACAACAACTTCATGCACCAGCCCCCAAGTCACAGCCGTCTTCGCGTCGATCGTTTCGCCGGTCAGCAGAAGCCAGGCCGCGTGCGAGGCGCCAATCAACGCCGGCATCAACGCCGCATGGATCACCGACGGGATCCCGACCGCGACTTCGGGCATTCCGAATTTGGCGCCCGACTCGGCGATCCGCAGATCGCAGCACATCGCGACTTCCAGACCGCCGCCGAGGCACCAGCCTGCGAGCCGGGCGATAACGGGGACCGGGCATTCGCGAATCGCCTCACACAAGCCCGCAAGTCGCCGGATGAACGCCTCGGCGTTGGACCGGTCAAGGGTGAGCATCTCGTTGATGTCGGCGCCGCCGATGAACGCCTTCTCGCCCGCCCCCCGCAACACGACGACCCGCACGTCGTCGTCGTGGCTGATGGCACGAAACGCCTCCGTCAGTTCCTCGATAGCGCCGGTGCCGACAATGTTCAGCGGTTTGGAGTTGATCAACTCGATCGCGACCAAACCGCCATCGCGCCCGACCCTGACGAACCGCTTTTCCATCGTGTTCATGCGCTCTTCCTGACCGTGATTGAGATGGGGGCGTACCCGACGCATCGGGGCGGCACTTTTCCGCGTTCGGTTGAGGCCACGTGCGCCGAAGTCACTTCTACGCCTGAACGAGGCGGGGGCACCCGATGGCCCCCGTGCCTTGCCTCAACCAGACGTGCGCTTTAATTTTGCCGAATCTGGCTTGCTGTATGGACCGGATACCGACAGCTATTAGTTATTAATTGCAGAGTGAGAGCAGAGGCCGTGGGCTCCGTTCTTTTGGACCAAGACGGCTGAACCCCGGTCACATGAGGCCGGCGTAGGTGGTGGCGGTGGCGCGGACCGGTTTGCCCTCGAAATCGCGGACGCCTTCGAGGATGATGTTGGCAATCAGCGGACCGCATGCGGTCATGGTGACTTGGGTGACGTGCTGGAAGTTGCCCTCAGGACCTGAGAGCACCCACATACCGCCGGTCGACCCGAGTCGTACCCGTTGTGTGTGGTCGTCGCCCTCGGCGCGATAGTTATGGACGTGGCCACCGAAGGCCGTGTAATGGCGGTTGCCGAGCGCCGAGGAGATGCGTTCCCAAGCGGGATGGTCACCTTGCCACAGGGGCATGTGCATACAGAGGAATGTCCAGCGCACGTCGGTATTGTCCGCGAGGACCTGCTCGATGTGGGACAGCTGGGCCTCACTGACCAAGGCGCTTTGACGGCCGTTCCAGTCGATCGCGTGCTCTAGTGTTTGGCGGAATGCGGCTGGGTCCAAGCGCATCTGCTGCGCATAGCTGTCGAGCTGGTCGGTGAGTTCGGTGTCAAAGTTTGCCGGCGGGTCCTGGGTGTCGATGACTACGAAGAGCACGTCCTCGTAGCGAAAGTGGTAGTAGAGCCGCCCGTAGCGGGCCAGCCATACTTCGCGTTGAAGGTTGTTACTTACGTCGTGGTTGCCCGGGACGTGAAACAGCGGGGTATGCAATTGAGCAAGCATGCCGTCGATTTCGCACCACTGCTCGTTCAACTCCGTCGGGTCGGTGAGATAGCCCTCGATGAGGTCGCCGACCTGGATGGCGAAACTCGGGGCGAGTAAGTCGGTGACGGCCAGCCCACGTTGGAACACGCCAGGCTGCGCCCCGCCGGTGCGGTCCGAGAGTAGTACGAAGCTGAATCGATCTTTGGCATCGTCTATGTCGAGATTGGTCCACGGATTGCGTTCGGCGATCTGGTCGACGTGAAGTGCGGTCACGGATTCTCCTTTGATCGAGTTCTCCTTTGATCGAGCGGGAAGGATGATCTGACGTCGAGTGGTCCACGACGTCGAAACGCTCGTCGGTGTCGGTGACCACTCTGGCAGGTGGACAGGGTCGTTCGGTTCAACGGGGCTAACTTCAAGCATCGATCGGGAGTTCCGAACAGAATCGCGGACCACCGTTATTAGCCGGAGTGAAGAGTGCGGTCACAGGATTGGACGAACCCAAGAGTAATGTGTGCTGTTAGTGAAACACGGATGTTTCGCTCGGATCGTTAGCAGTAGAGCGTCGACGCTCTGGGTTACATCAGGCCCAGGTCGCGCCAGAACCCGGCCGCGCGGGGGTGCAGCGGTACGTCCAGAGGTGTGGTGGGTGAGTCGGTGACCATCTGTGTGAGCGGGAGCGGTGGTTGGTCGAGGGGACCGATGTCCCAGGCGATGCCGTTCCTGGCCG
>JBEKNM010000454.1:0-4384 GCA_049522835.1 Mycobacterium sp. | reverse complement strand
CGCCGTCCAACGGCGGGCATACTGCTTGCCTGGGAGCGTTAGCAACCATTCGCGCAACTGGCCAAGTAGACTCATCGGCAATGGAGGGTTGGTGAATGAACGACCTGGTCGATACCACCGAGATGTACCTGCGGACCATCTACGACCTCGAGGAAGAGGGCGTTACCCCGCTGCGTGCCCGGATTGCAGAGCGGCTCGATCAAAGCGGACCGACCGTCAGCCAGACCGTATCCCGCATGGAGCGGGACGGGCTGCTTCACGTGGCCGGCGACCGCCACCTGGAGCTCACCGATAAGGGCCGGACGCTGGCCATCGCCGTGATGCGCAAGCACCGGCTCGCCGAGCGGCTGCTGGTCGACGTCATCGGATTGCCCTGGGAAGAGGTGCACGCCGAGGCATGCCGGTGGGAGCACGTGATGAGCGAGGACGTCGAACGTCGGCTGGTGAAGGTCCTCAACAACCCGACTACTTCCCCGTTCGGCAACCCGATTCCGGGTCTTTTGGACTTGGGCGTGGGCCCGAGGTCCGGCGCTGGGGACGCCGACCTCGTGCGATTGACCGAGTTGCCTGCCGGCTTTCCGGTGGCGGTGGTCGTCCGCCAACTCACCGAGCATGTGCAGGGCGACATCGATCTGATCACGCGGCTCAAAGACGCCGGCGTCGTGCCTAATGCTCGAGTCACTGTCGAGACCAGCGCCGTCGGCGGCGGCGTGACCATCGTGATACCGGGCCACGAGAACGTCACCCTGCCGCACGAGATGGCGCACGCGGTCAAAGTTGAGAAGGTCTGACTCGTCTCGCGACGGTGCGGGCCTACCCTGCGCGTCGGCCGAACGCCCGTCGCGGCGGTAGTCGCACTCCGAGTCGCTTAGCCAGCCGGTAGCCGGTGACTGCGAGTTCACGAATGTGCTCAGGCCGTAGACCGGACTGCAACGCCCTGTCCAGCATGCCGGCCATCCGATGCTCCGGCTCGCAGCGCAGTGCGGCTTCCAGCGACACCCCGGCCAGCGGCCCGTCCCCGCGGGCGTAAGCGCTGAACGCGAGCAGCACCAGCGCCTCGACCCGCCATGGCTGGGGCAGGGTGCGCGACAGTGCCGCCCACAATGACTCGGCTTGCGCGGCGTTCTCGCCAACCGCGAGGGCATACAGGGTGTCGCGCACCTGCACGTCGCGCAGCGCGCAGCCCAGCTGCACCAGCTGGCTGTCGGGCAAGGATTGTCCGCTGGCGACACGGGCGGCGGCGGACATCGCGTTCTCCACGTCGCGGCGGCTACAAGCCGCAGGATCCGCGTGGTGCGCGACCTCGCGCATGGCCGCCTGTTGTTGGATCGCACCGGCCAATTCAGCGCTGTGCGCAGGGTCCTCGACGGCGACGACCGCCTGCAAGTCAGCACGCCGCGGGTAGAGCCGCCGACCGTCCAGCACCGCCGCCGCGGCCAACGGCGACGCCGAGGGATCGTCGACTTCGCCGGCAGAACCGCAGCCGTCGGCACAATGCCAGCGCCCACCCAGGGCTACCCGATCTACCACGTGCGCAGCCCACAGGTCGATATCGCGCTGCGACAACGCCTCCCTGAGTACCTCGCACAGATGGCGGTGCGCCTCGTTGCACCCCGGACACTGCGCGCCGTCGGCGTCGACGATCACTGCGATCGCGGCTTCGGGGTCGGCCGCGGCGGCAACCTCGACGAGTTGCCCAATCCGGTCGACGAGCCCCTCGCACAGGTCAACCCGCATCACCGACCCCATTCCGCCGTCCTCTAAGGACACCAGCACGAGTGAAGTTTCGGGTACGAACCCGAGAACGGCGGGTAACGCGGCGATCAATGCCCCGGGGCGGTTGAGTTCAAAGTCAGGTCGATGCTTGGTCATAAGCGCCAACGCTGACAACCGGCACCGTCATCCGGTGCTCGCGCAGCCTGTTCGAGCCACGCGTCTGGGGAGAAAGTCGCGACTGTGAGGCCTTATCGTCTATCTCATGGGTTCGATGCGGGAGTACGACATCGTCGTTATTGGTTCAGGGCCGGGCGGGCAGAAGGCAGCGATCGCCGCAGCCAAGCTGGGCAAGTCCGTCGCGATCATCGAGCGCGCCGGGATGCTCGGCGGGGTCTGTGTCAATACCGGCACAATCCCGTCAAAAACGTTGCGCGAGGCGGTGGTCTATCTCACCGGGATGAGCCAGCGCGAGCTCTACGGTGCGAGCTACCGGGTCAAGGACAAGATCACCCCGGCCGACCTGCTGGCGCGAACCCAGCACGTGATCGGCAAGCAGGTCGACGTGGTGCGCTCGCAGCTGATGCGCAACCGGATCGATCTGATCGAGGGTCACGGCCGCTTCATCGACCCGCACACCGTCCAGATCGAGGAGGACTCGCAGGCCGAGCGAATTACCGTCAGCGCCGATTTCATCGTCATCGCCACTGGCACTAAGCCGGTGCGGCCGTCCGGGGTGGAGTTCGACGAGAATCGGGTGCTGGACTCCGACGGCATCCTGGATCTCAATTCGCTCCCCACGTCGATGGTCGTGGTCGGCGCCGGGGTCATCGGGATCGAGTACGCCTCGATGTTCGCCGCTCTGGGCACCAAGGTGACCGTGGTCGAGAAGCGGAGCGACATGCTGGACTTTTGCGACCCGGAGATCATCGAAGCGCTGAAGTTCCACCTGCGCGACCTGGCGGTTACTTTCCGGTTCGGCGAGGAGGTGACCGCCGTAGACGTCGGGGCCGCCGGCACCGTCACCACCCTGGCCAGCGGAAAGCAGATACCCGCCGAGACGGTGATGTACTCCGCCGGCCGCGAAGGCCAAACGGAGCATTTAGGGCTGGAGAACGCGGGCTTGGAGACCGACCACCGCGGACGGATTTTTGTCGACGACCACTTCCAGACCAAAGTCGACCACATTTACGCCGTCGGCGACGTCATCGGCTTCCCGGCGCTGGCCGCGACCTCGATGGACCAGGGCCGGCTGGCCGCCTACCACGCGTTCGGCGAACAATGCGACGGCATGACCGCGCTGCAGCCGATCGGGATCTACTCGATTCCCGAGGTGTCCTATGTCGGGGCCACCGAGGTGGAGCTGACCAACGACTCGATCCCGTACGAGGTGGGGGTGTCCCGGTATCGTGAGCTGGCCCGCGGTCAGATCGCCGGCGACTCCTACGGCATGCTGAAGCTGTTGGTCTCCACCCACGATCGCACGCTGCTCGGGGTGCACATCTTCGGCACCAGCGCCACCGAAATGGTGCACATCGGGCAGGCCGTGATGGGTTGTGGCGGCACCGTCGACTACCTGGTCGACGCGGTGTTCAACTATCCGACGTTCTCCGAGGCCTACAAGGTCGCCGCGCTGGACGTGACGAACAAGATGCGCGCGCTCTCCCAGTTCCTCCGCTGACCCCGATATTTGGCGGACGCCGAGCTAGCAAGGGTCCTCGACGTCGTTCGGCACGGGATCGCCGGGGCCGCCGGCATCGGCGCGAGTCAGTAGCTGCGCAGTGTAGTCGTCGAACGGCGCAGAGTACGAGACGTTCTCGGCGCACCCACCACCTTGAAGACCCCCGATCAGCCCGGTGATCGTGGTGCCGCTCACCCACGGCGCGCCGCTGGTGCCGCCGACCAGACCTTCGCAAGCTAATGACGGAAACCCACTATCGGTAACACCGGTGCTGGCCTGACAGCCGATGGGTGAGCCACCCACGCCCGACGGGTACCCCATCACGGTGACGCGACTGCCGGAAGTGGGCGCCTTGCCCAGCGACAGGGCCAAGCCGATGTGCGACTCCACCGACCCCCCGCGCTCGCTGCTGACCCGGGCGATCGCGTAGTCGGCGTGTGGGTCCTTGCCGGCAATCCAGCGTTGATCGAGGTAGACGGCGTCGGCCGTCCACAGATCAGTGGGCGCGGCATCACCGGCGAAACCGGGGGCAAAGGCGATCTGGGACGCGCCGGCCAGGCAGTGGGCGGCGGTCATCACCAGGTTGCCGCGCGCGGAATGCACCACCGAGCCGGTGCAAACATGCATGGGGCCACCGTTCAGGAAGATCGGGCCCACGCGCAGGTCCGGGTCCATCGGACCCGCAACCGCCCCGTGCCGGGGGTCACTGAGCCGCTGTACCGGATAGCTGATCCGCGTTGTGGACACACTGGGATTCGACGCATGAACCCCGGGCCGGGCACACGACGTCAGCAACGTCGCCAGGCCGATCAGCAGGCAAAGCAATACCGTCGATATGCGCATCGATTCCCATCATGCCTGAACGCGCGGTGGTTCAACGGGTCACAGTGTGCCAATACATTCGCCGGCAAATTCGCCGCCATCCGAAATGTTCCACGCAGATTACGCGTTATCGCGCTGAGGGCATAAAGGCAAGCGGCGTTGGCCGCT
>JBEKNM010000453.1:0-4386 GCA_049522835.1 Mycobacterium sp. | reverse complement strand
CGTGGTGTTGGACTCCCTTGCCGGCGAATACGTGGATGCTTCACTACGCGTGGTGGCCCCGGGCGGGGTGTTCTTGGAGATGGGCAAGACCGACATCCGCGACCCCGGCGTCGTCACCCGGGATCACCCGGGTGTGCACTACCGCGCCTTCGACCTCTTCGAATCGGGGCCCGACCGCATTGCGCAAATCCTGGCCGATTTGGCCGGACTCTTCGGCGAGGAAGTGCTGCGGCCGTTGCCGGTGACGACGTTTGACATACGACGCGCCGCAGCGGCGTTGCGGTATTTGAGCCAGGCCCGCCATGTGGGCAAGGTGGTGATGACCCTGCCGGACGGGCCCGGTGGTGGGCTGGCCGGGGGCACGGTGTTGATCACCGGTGGTACCGGGATGGCCGGTTCGGCAGTGGCTCGTCATCTGGTGACCCGTCATGGGGCACGGAACCTGATATTGGTGAGCCGCCGCGGTCTGGATGCACCAGGGGCTGCCGAGTTGGCGGCTGAGCTGGGTGCAATAGGTGCCCAGGTACACGTGGTGGCCTGCGATGCCGCCGACCGGGCGGCCTTGGCGAAGGTGATCGCCGATATCCCGGTGCAGCGGCCATCTCAACAGCCTCTGTCGGGCGTGATTCATGCCGCCGGTGTGCTCGACGATGCGGTGATCTCGTCTTTGACTCCGGAACGGGTCGACGCGGTGCTGCGGGCCAAGGTGGACGCGGCGTGGAACCTGCACGAGTTGACCCGCGACCTGGATGTGTCGGCGTTTGTGATGTTTTCGTCAATGGCCGGGTTGGCCGGTGCATCGGGCCAAGGCAATTATGCGGCGGCGAACTCGTTCCTGGATGGGCTGGCAGTGCATCGGCGCGCGCATGGATTGCCGGCGATGTCGCTGGCCTGGGGCCTGTGGGATCAGGCCAGTGCCATCACGGGCGGACTGGGCGCTACGGATCGGGCCCGCCTCGGCCGCGACGGGATTGTCGCGATGTCTTCGGATCAGGCGCTGGAACTGATGGACACGGCGCTCATCGTCGACGAGCCGTTTATGCTGCCCGCCGATATCGACACTGGCGCACTGCGGGTCAAGTTCGACAGCGGCACCTTGCCGCCGATGTTCGTCGATTTGATCAATGCGCCGACGAGGCGCCAGGTTGACGACTCGCTGGCCGCGGCGAAGTCGAAATCGGCTCTGCTGCAACGCCTTGAAGGGCTGCCCGAAGACGAGCAACACGCGCTTCTGCTGGACGTGGTGCGTTCCCATATCGCCACCGTGCTGGGCGGCACCAGCCCCGAGGCCATCGATCCGGACAGAGCCTTCCAGGAGCTGGGTTTTGACTCGCTGACCGCGGTCGAAATGCGCAACCGGCTCAAAGCAGCTACCGGCCTTCCGCTTTCACCCACCCTGATCTTCGATTACCCGAACTCGGCCGCGCTGGCCGGCTATATGCATCGAGAACTCGTCGGCAGCTCAATCGGTCACACCCCTGCCGCGGCGCCCGGAGAAGCCGAAATCCAGCGCGTCGTCGCGTCCATTCCGGTCAAGCGCCTTCGACAGGCAGGCGTGCTGGAGTTGTTGCTCGCGCTGGCGAATGAAGCCAGTGAAGCCGCCGCTAACGGGCAAGCAGCAGCTTTCGAGAAGAACACTGAGAAAGACCTTGCGGACATGGACCTCGACGACCTGGTCAACGCCGCATTCATGGACGACGACGAGTAGGCATGAGTAGGCAGAAGTGCCCTGAGGGCACTCAGTGAGAATCGCGGTCACCGGGGCCGGCGGAGTACTCGGCCGCGGCCTCGCCGCCCGATTGCTCAGCCAGGGCCACGATGTCGTGGGGATCGCCCGTCATCGGCCCGAAAGCTGGTCGAGCGCGGCAGATTTTGTCGCAGCAGACATCCGGGACGCGGCCGCCGTGCGCCACGTCGTCACTGGCACCGACGTCGTCGCGCATTGCGCATGGGCAAGGACCCCCGGCCCGGACGAGCGGATCAGCCACCAGGTCAACATCGGAGGCACGCGAAACGTCCTCGAAGCGATGGCCGAGTCCGGTACCAGGCGAATCGTTTTCGTGTCGTCAGCACATGTCTACGCGGCCGCGGCGTCCGCACCGATGCGCGAGCACGACGCCGTCGCCCCAGCGTCTGCCAACGGCCTGCACCAGGCCCGCGTTGAAGAGATGCTGGCCGCCTCCGGGGCCCAGTGGGTCGCGATTCGCTCCGCGCTCGTCCTGGGCCGAGGCGTCGACAACTGGGTGCGCCGGCTGCTGGCGCTGCCTGCGTTTCCCGACGGGTCCGCAGATCACCCCGTGCAAGTAGTCCATGCCGACGATGCGGTCCGGTTGCTGAGTCATTCGGTTCTTGACAGTAAAATCGACAGTGGTCCAGTCAATCTCGCCGCACCCGGCGCGCCGACGCTTCGTCAGATCGCTGCGGTGCTGGGGCGGCCGATCGTGCCTCTGCGCTTCGGCCTGGCGGCAGCGTGGCGACGACTGGCCTCATTCGCCGAGCTGGAACTGGTGCAGAGCGCACCACTGATGGATATCTCGCGGCTATGCGACGAATGGGAATTCCTGCCCGCGTGGAACTCGGACGAATCTATCGAGGATTTCGCACAGGCGGTGCGCGGCCGGGTTTCGACGGGTAAGCGGGTGGTGTCGCTACCTTGGCGGCTGGCCAATATTGGGGACCTGCCAACCGTCGATGCGCCGGCCGGCGATGGTGTGGTGCCCAGATTTGCTGGCCCTCAAGCAGATAACGGTGAATTCGACACCCCGATCGACCCGCGTTTCCCGACGTACCTGGCCACCAATTTGTCGGAGGCGCTGCCGGGTCCGTTTTCTCCGTCGTCGGCCTCGGCGACCGTGCATGGGCTGCGCGCCGGGGGCGTAACCGTCGCCGAGCGGCTGCGACCTGGCGGGATAATCCAGCGGGAAATCGCCACGCGCATGGTCGCGGTGTTCGCCCACCGGCTGTATGGGGCGATCACTTCGGCGCATTTCATGGCCGAAACCGTGCCGTTCGCCAAGCCCGCGACGATTGTCGGCAACAGCGGATTCTTCGGTCCCAGCATGGCATCGTTGCCGATCTTCGGCGCGGAGCGCCTACCCTCCGAAAACGGCCGCGCCCGAAGGCAACTGCGCACCTTCCGCAACATCGGGGTATTCGGCGTCAACCTGGTGGGCCTGAGCGCCGGCTCGCCGCTCGATACCCGCGACTTCATCGCCGATGTCGATCGCCTGGAACGTCTGACCGCTGACGATGTCACCCAACTCGACGATCGCCGACTGCTCAGCCTGATCTTGTTGGCACGCGACCACGTTGTACACGGCTGGGTGCTGGCCTCAGGGTCCTTCATGCTGTGCGCTGCGTTCAACGTGTTGTTGCGGGGCTTGTGCGGCCGAGACACCGCCGCGCCTGCGGGGCCGGAATTGGTCAGTGCGCGGCCGGTGGAGGCGGTACATCGGTTGGTGGTTGCCGCGCAGCGCGACCCGAACGTGGTTCGTCTGCTGGCGGAACCGGGGGAGCGTCTTGGCAAGCTGGCCGTCGACGCGCCCGAGTTTCATGCTGCGGTGCTGACCGAGCTCGCGCTGATCGGGCACCGTGGTCCGGCGGAGCTCGAGATGCTGTCCACCAGCTACGCTGACGACCCCGAGTTGCTGGTCCGAATGGTGGCCAAAACGCTGAACGCGTCGCCCGCGCCGGGACCTGTGCATCCAGTGATTCCGTTGCGGGCCCGACCGATGGCGGTGCTGGCGACGCGGCAACTGCGCGACCGCGAGGTCCGCCGCGACAAGATGGTGCGCGCCAACTGGGTGTTGCGCGCTCTGCTGCGTGAGTATGGGCGGCGGATGGTCGACGCGGCCGTCTTCCACACCGCCGACGATGTTTTCTTTCTGCTGGTCGACGAACTCAACGAACTCGACCGGCTCCCGGCAGATGTTTCGAAGGTGGTGGCCCGGCGCCGAGCCGAACACCGCAGGCTGGCCGGCATCGTGCCGCCGACGATATTCAGCGGCAGCTGGGAGCCATCGACCGCCTCGTCGACGGTCCTCGGCACCGGCGACACCCTGCGCGGCGTCGGCGTATGTGGGGGACGGGTGCGCGGCCGGGTGCGGATCGTGCGGCCCGAGACCATCGATGACCTGCAACCCGGCGAGATCCTCGTCGCGGAAGTCACCGACGTCGGATACACCGCAGCTTTCTGCTACGCCGCTGCCGTGGTGACCGAACTCGGCGGCCCGATGTCCCACGCCGCAGTGGTGGCGCGCGAATTCGGTTTCCCGTGTGTGGTCGACGCCCAAGCCGCCACTCGCCGCCTCCCGCCGGGAGCCCTGGTCGAGGTCGACGGCAGCACGGGGGAGATCCGGGTGCTCGACAGCGGCGGCATTCCGTGAG
>JBEKNM010000452.1:0-4388 GCA_049522835.1 Mycobacterium sp. | reverse complement strand
CGGTGCACCTCATGCTCATGGACCGGGCACGCGGATGTGAACGCGGCCAAAAACATCCTGGCCGCAGGGCTTGCGGTCACCGCCTGCCGAGAATCTGCAGCACCCGCGGGTGCTGCAGAGACGTCGAAGCAGGAACCAGCAGGAAACCGTGAGGAATTACTGCTCCAACCCGTCCAATAGGTTGGAATCCCCCGGCTTCAGCCGTGGGGAGGACGTCAATGGCCTTATGGTGACTTGGATGAAAGATCAGGCCACTTTGCTGCTGCTGCGCCACGCCAAGTCGTCGTACCCGGACGGGTTCCCAGAACTCATAGCCGATCACGACCGGCCATTGGCGCGCCGCGGCGTCCGGGAGGCCGCGCTGGCCGGTGAATGGCTGCGCGCCAACGCGCCCACCATCGATGGCGTGTTGTGCTCCACAGCAACGCGTGCCCGGCAGACTCTGTCGCGCAGCGGCATCGAAGCACCGGTGCGTTACGCCGAGCGGCTCTACGGCGCCACGCCCGGCGTCATGATTGAGGAGATCAACAAGGTTTCCGACGAGGTCACGACGCTATTGGTCGTCGGGCATGAACCCACGATGTCTTCAGTGGCGCTGATTCTGGCCGGCAGCGACGGCACCGACACGGCGGCCGTGGAGCGTCTTTCGGCGAAGTACCCGACATCGGCCATCGCCGTGCTGGCTGTGCCCTGCGCCTGGAAGAGTCTCGGACCAGGCGTAGCGGCGCTGACCGCCTTCCACGTACCGCGAGCGAACTGACCGGGTGCGGCCCAGGAGGTCTGGGCAAGCTTAGGAGTTCGTGGCCAGCGTCAGTTCCATCAGCTTGATGGCCTGTCCGCAGGCGTCGATTCCGGGCGCCTGAGGGTTGATCCACCAGCCGACCACTCCCGCCGCGTCGCTGGCGACGCCGCATGCGCCGTTGGCGTCGTCCGGGTGCATCACAATCGAGTCCACGCCCTGGATTGCCCGGCTCTCGACTTTGTATTTGAGGAAGTCGGCGACCTTGCGCTCTTCGCCCAGGCTGCCCTGCTCGAACCAGAACCGGGTGATGTCGATCAGACCGGCCGGGTTGGCCGCCTGCCACCGGCAGATCGCGCCGACGAACGTGCTTTGGATATCAAGCGGATCGGCACCCACGGTCTTGGCCAGGATGTCGGTGGTCAGGACTTCACATTCCTTGAGCAGGTTCGGGTATTGCTGCTGGGAATTGTTGTTGCGCGGGACACCGCCCGAGCCTGCCTTGACGGCGGTACCTCCGACGGATCTCGAACACCCGGTCAGCACGGTCAGCGTGGCGATCAAGACGACTACGCCCGCCTGGACACGTCTTGCCATCATTTCGAGTTCGCAATCGACTGCCGAGCCAGTTCTTTGGCTATGTCGCAGGGCGGCGGAAATGGCTTTTGACTGAAGCTGACCGACCATTCGATGAAGTCGTCCTGAAACTGGATTCCGACTTCGCACAACGAATCACCCAAGTTGGGCTCGTTACCGACGGCGATGAAACCGCTGTGGCCGTTGATATTGATGTCGTCGACACTCGCGCGCGACAACTCCTCGGTCTTGCGTTCCCGCCCGATCGGGCTGCCGCGATACCAGGAAAAGGAGAAGTGCGGGCCGAGAATACCGCCGCCGGCCAGCCACTGGCAGCCCACCGAATTCCGGGCGGTGTTGACCAGTCCACTCATCTTGGTCAGGTCCGTCACCGTCTGATCGCTAACGCCTCCGCAAACCGGGAACATCGGCCCGTGCTGGCCCTCCCCGTTACCGGGCGCCGCCGAAGTCGTCGCGCCCGGTTTGTTGCCGCCGGAGTCGGAGCACCCGGCAACAGCGGGGAGCAGGATCAACGCGGCCATCACAAAAGCCGGAGCCGACAGGGCCGATGCCGTCACGTTACGCCGCACCGCTACGCCGCCTGTGCTGAGCCTGCTGCTGGTCCACACGATGCACTGTAGCTGCAGCCCAGCGGGTCAACCACTGACACACCGCCTGAGCAGGCATTTCCATCCCACTGGCGGGAGTGGCGCATCCGCTCAGCCGGTCGGCGTTGGTGGGGATTCGCAGGTGGCGTATGCGACAGTTACCAGATGCTCCTGGCACTGCTGCGCCAGTACGTCCGGCCCTACCGCCGGCTGGTCGCGGTGCTCATGGTGCTCCAGCTGATCGGCACCCTGGCGTCGCTGTACCTGCCGACGGTCAACGCCGCAATCATCGACGACGGCGTCTCCAAGGGCGACACCGCGACCATCGTCCGGCTTGGCCTGGTGATGCTGGGGGTGACCGGATTGCAGGTACTGTGCTCGGTCGGGTCCGTCTACTTCGGCTCGCGGACCGGGACGGGCTTCGGGCGCGACCTGCGCTCGGCAATGTTCGAGCAAATCACCACGTTCTCCGAGCGCGAGACCGCCCGATTCGGAGCGACGACGTTGTTGATCCGGACCACCAACGACGTGCGGCAGATCCAGTTCCTGGTTCAGATGGCCGGCACCACATTGGTCGTCGCGCCCATCACGTGCGTCGGCGGAATCATCATGGCCATCCACCAAGAAGCCGCACTCACCTGGCTGCTGCTGGTCAGCATTCCCGTCATGGGCGTGACCAATTACTGGATCATCTCGCGTATGCTGCCGCTGTTTCGCAGCATGCAGAGCCTGATCGACGGCATCAACCGGGTGATGCGCGACCAGCTGTCCGGCGTGCGGGTGGTCCGGGCGTTCACCCGCGAGAGCTTTGAGCGTGACAGGTTCGCCAAGGCCAATATCGCGCTGTCGAATACCGCCGTCAGCGCCGGTAACTGGCAAGCGCTGATGCTGCCGGTGACCACTTTGACCGTGAACCTGTCCAGCGTCGCGGTGATCTGGTTTGGTGGGCTGCTGATCGACCGAGGCCAGATGCAAGTCGGCTCGCTGAGCGCCTTCCTGTCGTACTTCGCCCAGATCCTGATGGCGGTTTTGATGGCGACAATGACGCTGGTCGTGATGCCACGTGCGTCGGTGTGTGCCGAACGCATCGCTGAGGTGCTTTCCACTTCCGCCTCGATCGGCAGCCCGCAAAACCCCAAGTTCCCGCGAGATGGGGTCACTGGCGCGGTGCGCTTGGACGGTGTGACATTCAGCTACCCCGGTGCCGACTGCCCGGTGCTACAAGACATCTCGTTGGCTGCGCTGCCCGGCACCACCACCGCGATCGTCGGCAGCACCGGCTCAGGCAAGTCGACACTTGTGTCGCTGATCTGCCGGCTCCTCGACGTCACCGACGGCGCCGTGCTCGTCGACGATGTCGACGTCCGCGACTACCAGACCGAGCGACTCTGGTCGGCGATCGGGCTGGTGCCACAGCGCGGCTACCTCTTTTCCGGGACGGTGGCGGACAACCTGCGCTACGGCGCGGCCCCTGACCAGGTAGTCAGCGACGACGAAATGTGGGAAGCCTTGCGAGTGGCCGCCGCCGACGGGTTCGTGCGAGCACACGACGACGGGCTGAAGATGCGCGTCGCCCAGGGTGGAATCAACTTCTCCGGCGGGCAACGCCAGCGACTGGCGATCGCCCGGGCGGTCATCCGCCGACCGGCCATCTATCTGTTCGATGACGCGTTCTCCGCACTTGACGTGCACACCGACTCCCGCGTCCGCGCGTCGCTGCGCAAGACCGCGGCCAGCGCGACAATTATCATTGTCACGCAGCGCATTTCGTTGGCCGCCCAGGCCGACCAGTTGATTGTCATCGACAATGGGAAGATCGTCGGCACGGGCACCCACGAATCACTGCTGGCCGACTGCGCCACCTATGCGGAATTCGCGGCCTCACAGTCCTTGACCGGCACCGGCGTCGGGGGTGGACCGTGACCGCGCCAACCAGCGCGCGGCCTCGCGCTGCAGGCCCACCCCCCACCGCGCGGCCGCGCGACTTCTGGGGTTCGGCGGCACGTCTGGTGAAACGGCTTGCGCCACAACGCCGGCTGAGCATCTCGATTATCACATTGGGCATCACCGGCACCGCGATCGGGGTCATCGTTCCGCGGATCCTCGGCCACGCCACCGATCTGTTGTTCAACGGCGTGATCGGTCGACAGTTACCTTCGGGAATCACCAAGGCACAAGCCGTCGCTGCAGCCCGCGCCCGCGGTGACAACACCTTCGCCGACCTGCTTTCCGGGATGAATTTAGTGCCTGGCCACGGAGTGGACTTCGACGCGGTGGCAAGAACATTGGCGCTGGCGATGGCGCTGTATCTGATTGTCGCGCTGTTGATCTGGGTGCAGGCGCGACTGCTCAACATCACCGTGCAGAGAACCATAGCGGCATTGCGTTCCGACGTCGAGGACAAGGTGCACCGGCTGCCACTGTCCTACCTCGACCGGCAACAGCGCGGTGAGCTGCTGAGCCGG
>JBEKNM010000451.1:0-4407 GCA_049522835.1 Mycobacterium sp. | reverse complement strand
ATCAGGCCCACCATCAGCATTTCGTTGTGCACGCCGCCGGTCAGGTGGATCAGCACGAGCGGATTGAGAACGCAGATCCAGAGTGCGGTTGACCCGTCGGTGCCGAAGTGGCGGGCCATTCGAGGGGCGGCCCAGATCAGCAGCGCGAGTCCTGGCAGCATGCACAAGCGCAGCAGGATGGTCCCACCGACGATGTTGTTGCCGGCGATCGTCGTGACGAACTTCGCGACCATGATGAACGCCGGGCCGTAGGGCGCGGTGGTGATCGTCCAAATGGGACTTACGTCGTCCAGCAACGAATTCGGGTTGCCTACCGGCCCAACCGCATAGGGATCCAGGCCGTCGCGCAGTAGTGCGCCCTGGGCCAGGTACGAATAGGCGTCCCGGCTGAAGATGGGCGCCGACAGCAGCAACGGCACCAACCAGAAGCCGGTGGTGGCCCGCATCATGAACTCGGTAGCCGCACCGGCGAGGACACGTCGGCCCAGTCCCAGCCAGGCGATCAGCATCAGACCTACGCCCGTCCACAACAGAATCGACGAGAGCACCAGCCCGTGGCCGAAGCGCAGCCAGGACATGTGAACCGACTCCAGTATGGGGTCATGCTGGCGGATGCTGCCCGATCCGAACCCGCCGATGGTGATCAGCACCGAGCCCAGGAACCCCAGCATTGCCGGTCGGGACTCCGCGGCGGTGGCGAATGTGAATATTCGTAAAAAATGTTGGGCGACAGACGCTTTCGAGGCGTCTTCGTGGGTGCGCGTGGGATTCGTCATCAGTTCACGCGGACCGGTTAGTGGCCATGCTGGCCAACTCGGACAGCCCCGCCTTGGCAGCTGCATTGATGGGGGCGGCCGCCAGCGTGGCCAGCGCCCGTTGGCTGAGCGTGGCGATGCGTTGCTCGGCTGCGGCCAGCGCGCCCACCGCCTCGATGACGTCGCGCAGTTCGCCCACCTGCGCGTCGCTCAGCGCAGCACCGATCGAGGTCCGCAACAGGTTGGCCGCCAAAGGATCTGACTTGTCAGCCAATTCCACCGCCTCTGCCAGCAGCACGGTGCGCTTGCCGGATCTCAGGTCGTCACCGGACGGCTTGCCGGTGACCGCTGGGTCGCCGAACACGCCAAGAACATCGTCACGTAGCTGGAACGCCACACCGAGGTCGGTGCCGAACTGACCGAAGGCGGCTTGAACGTCGGGTCGGTCAGCGGCGGCGGCCACCCCGAGCTGAAGCGGTCGCGACACGGTGTAGCAGGCAGTCTTGAAGAGGTCGACATTCATCGCCGACGCAATCGACTCGGCGGCGCTGGCCTCGGCGACGATGTCGAGGTATTGCCCGGCCAGTACCTCGGTGCGGATATCGGCCCACACGCGCTGGACGCGCCGCTGAGCGTCGGCGGACAGGTCGGCCCCGAAGACGATGTCGTCAGCCCAGGCCAGTGCCAAGTCACCGAGCAGGATGGCCGCCGATATGCCGAAATCCTCGGGCGAACCCCGCCATTTCCGGCCGCGGTGCAGTGCCGCGAACTCCACGTGAGCCGTTGGCCTGCCGCGGCGGGTTGCCGACCTATCGATCACGTCGTCATGCACCAACGCGCAGGCGTGCAGCAGCTCCAGCGCGGCAAACAGCAGCAGCACACCAGGACCGGGGTCCTCCGTTGCCACGGCGCGCCAGCCCCAATATGCGAAAGCCGGCCGCAGCCGCTTGCCGCCGCCGAGCACAAAATCTTCCAGGGCGGCAATCAAAACCCCGTAGTCGCTGCCTTCAGCGCCTATGTAGACCGTGTGGTTGCGACGGTCGCGCAAATACCGCCGAAGTTGGTCGGTGATGGCGCCGGTCAACTCGACGGTTGCCGCTGCTTCGACGCTCAGCGCGGCGCCCCTTTCTGCTCGGCCTGTCCCTGGCCCGACCAGTGTATTCGTCCCGACTAGCTCCCCGCGCCGGCCTACGTCGCTTCAACTGGCTCACTATCTCGCCCCTATGCTGGCTTCAAGATTGGCGAGTGAGCTGGCCGGGCCGGCCTGCCTTGAGAAGAGGATGACGAACAGGAGCCGCGTGACCCTCAACACCATCGCGCTCGAGCTGGTGCCGCCGAATGTGGACGAAGGTCGGGAGCGGGCATTGCAAGATGCACGCAAGGTGCTCGAGTACTCGGCGCAGTCCGGCCTTGACGGCCGGATTCGGCACGTGATGATTCCAGGGATAATCGCGGAGGATGACGACCGTCCCGTGCCAATGCAGCCGAAGCTCGACGTGCTGGACTTCTGGTCGATCATCAAAGCCGAGTTGCCCGGAGTCAGGGGGGCAGTTAAAGGCCTGTGCACGCAGGTCACCGCATTCATGGACGAGCCGGCTCTGCGCCAGCGACTTGTGGATCTGACCGCAGCCGGGATGGAGGGCGTGGTGTTCGTCGGCGTACCGCGCACCATGAATGACGGCGAGGGTTCCGGCGTCGCGCCCACCGACGCCCTGTCGATCTATCGCCAGCTGGTGCCCAACCGGGGCGTGATCCTGATCCCCACGCGCGACGGCGAACAGGGCCGGCTCAACTTCAAGTGCGATCAGGGCGCAACCTACGCGATGACCCAGCTGTTGTACTCCGATGCAATCGTGGATTTTCTGACGGAGTTCGCCAAGAACACCGATCACCGGCCCGAAATCCTGCTGTCGTTCGGCTTCGTACCGAAGATGGAGACCCGCGTCGGCCTGATCAATTGGCTCATCCAGGACGCGGGAAACGCCGTGGTGGCTGATGAGCAGGCGTTCGTCACGAGGTTGGCTGGCAGCGAACCTGCTCAGAAGCGCCAGCTCATGGTCGACCTGTACAAGCGCGTCCTGGACGGAGTCGCCGACCTCGGCTTTCCGCTGAGCATCCATCTGGAGGCGACATATGGAGTTTCCGGGCCGGCTTTTGCCACCTTTGCGGAGATGCTTGCCTACTGGTCACCCACGCAGATTTAGCTGGACGATTGGTCGCGCTCTGCGGCGAACCGCTGGGAGCGGTCTCGGCTGAGCCAGGCCAGCAGCGCCACCACGCCGGCAACCGCGAACGACGCGATGCCCAGCCATACGCCCGCGCCGGTGAAGGAACGGGTATTGGGATCGGTGTAGCGGGCCTGCGCGGTCATGGTGCTCACCACGCCCGGTTTGAGCTTCCACGACACAGCGTCGGACTCGACGCGGTCACCGTTGGTAGAGGTCACCACCCCGGGAAAGGCGACGGTCAAATCTACGTCGGCGTCGGAATCATTCACCGAAGTCAGGTCTGCCCGGCCTTCCAGAATCACCAGGTTGCCGTTTCGGCGCAACGACAGATTTACTCCGGCGGCGTCGGAGTTCAGATGGGCCAGCTGCGGCAGTTCGGCGAAGGTCAGATCGGAGAACACCGCCTGCGAACCCACGTAGCCGTCGCTGTCGTAGTTCGAGACCGCCACTTTCTGGCTGAACGGCACATTGCCGTCGAGCTGTGGACCAGGGTCTTTGGCGGTTTTGGGTTTAGCTGCGGCGATGATCTCCCCGGACACCAAGTCGTCAGGTGAGATGGTGAGCGACGCTCTGACTCGCAGGCATCCGGTAGCCAGAGGCACGACCAGCAGCAGCATCGCGATGGCCAGCACGCGGCGCCGCCGAGCGGTGAATCCTCGGGCTGGGTAAGTCGCAGAGCTGACGTGCACCAGGTCATCGTGCCAGATCGGGTGCGTCGCTTGGGCGAGCTGTCCGGTCTGCGACTTACCCAGCCCTTGGATTGTCGGGGCTCTTACCGAGGCTCCTAAAGCGGCAAAGCGCGGCCCAGGATCGCAAACGCCCGTGGGTCGCCGGCGAAGTGGTACCCACGGATGACGTCGGTGAAGCCCAGCCGCCGGTACAGCCGCCACGCTCGGTTGGGTTCACCATTGGCTTCCGGGGTGGAAAGCAGGACGTTGTTTTCGCTGCGACCCGCCAGGAGTCGGCGGGTCAATGCTTCGCCGAGGCCGCGGCCTTGCGCGCGGGGATGAATGTGCAATTCGGTCAACTCGAAATAGCTGTCCATCAGCCGGGCGATCTCGTGTGGCGGCGAGCCGCCGCGTTGCAGGCCCAGGACGACCTGTTGCTGCCACCACTGACCTGGCGCACCGGGGTAGCCGTAGGCCACCCCGAGCAACGGTGCGTTGCCCAGTTCAGCAGCTGGTGGCGCATGCTCGCCGGGACCTTCGGCTTCCCGGGCCACCTGAGCTTCTTCAGCTACTGCACCTTTCTCGGCGCCCGCTAGTTCGACGGCAGCCACAGCCTGCCAGCCGCGTCGACGGATGTGCTCGAGCCACATTGCGGCGCGCTGATTCTCGGTGCCGCGCGGATACCGCATCGCGTCGACATAGACTCCCAGCGCGTCACCGAGACGGCGCTCCATATCGTTCGGCGGCAGATCGACG
>JBEKNM010000450.1:0-4407 GCA_049522835.1 Mycobacterium sp. | reverse complement strand
CTTCTACCCGGCGGGATACCCCACCGACTTGACCTCGGTGTACTGGTCGAACCCGGCGACTCCGTTCTGGCGGCCCACCCCGCTGGCCTTATAGCCGCCGAACGGTGTGTCAGCGCCGTACGGAGCGCCACCGTTGACACCGATGAAGCCGGCCCGCAGCCGCCGCGCCACCGCCAGCGAATGTTCCAGGGAACCCGACATGACGTTGCCGGCCAATCCGTACGGGCTGTCGTTGGCGATCCGGATCGCGTCCTCCTCGTCGTCGAAGGGGATGACGGCCAGCACCGGGCCGAAGATCTCCTCCTGGGCGATCGTCATGGAGTTGTCGACATCGGTGAAAAGCGTTGGCCTGACAAAGAACCCCTTGTCGAAGCCGGTGGGCGCATCCGGCCCGCCGACCAGGGCGGTGGCACCCTCTTCGACGCCCTTTTTGATGTACCCCTGCACGCGCCGGCGCTGTTTGTCCGAGATCACCGGACCGCACAGGGTTCCGGCGTCCTGGGGGTCTCCGGGCATGACGTTCTCGTAGATGCTCTTGAGGATCGCCACACCCTCCTCATAACGAGACCGCGGCAGCAGCATCCGAGTCGGGTTAGCGCAACCCTGCCCGGCGTGCATACACGGCGCGATGCCGATCGCACACGCCATCCCGAAATCGGCGTCTTCCAGAACGATGGTGGCCGACTTGCCGCCGAGCTCCAGGAACAGCCGCTTCATGGTCTGCGCGCCTTTTTCCATGATCCGCCTACCGACCACGGTCGAGCCGGTGAACGAGATCAGGTCGACTTTGGGCGACAACGTGAGCTCCTCGCCCACAAAGTGATCCGATGCGGTGACGACGCTGACGACACCGGCGGGGATGTCGGTTTTCTCGGCGATCAGCCTGCCGATGCGGGTCGCATTGAACGGGGTGTTAGGCGCCGGTTTGAGCACGACGGTATTGCCGGTAGCCAGTGCCTGGCCGAGTTTGTTGATGGTGACCTCGAACGGGAAGTTCCACGGCACGATCGCGCCCACCACACCCACCGGTTCCCGCCAAACCTTGCGGGTGGTCAACGTACCGGTGAGGCTGATCATCGTGTCGCCCAGGTCCGTCTCCCAGGGGTACTCGTCGATCAGCTTGGCGGGGTACCGCAGCCCGTCGGCCAACGGCGCATCCAGCTGCGGGCCGTAGGTGATGGCCCGGGGAGCGCCGACTTCGAGGATGAGCTCTTCGCGCAGCTCTTCGCGCTCGGCGTCAATCGCCTCGTGCAGCTGCAACAGGCAGCGCTGGCGTAACGCGCGGTTGGTCGACCAGTCGGTCTCGTCGAATGCCCGCCGGGCGGCGTCGATGGCCCGGTGCATATCCTCTTTCGACGCGTCGGCGACCTCTCCCAGCGGCTCCTCGGTTGCCGGGTTGATGTTGGTGAAGGTGCCGGCCTGGCCGTCGACGAGCTTGCCGTCGATCATCATCTTCGGCTCGAACCGGACCTTTACAGTGTCAGCCATATCTGTCGCTCTCTTTATCGATGAGGCGCTGCGCGGAGCGCCGGGACGTGGGGATGCCCATCGCAAACAGGTCACCCTGTGGAAAGCCTTACCGGAAAGCAGCCGATTGGCAACAAGCAACATGCGCGAGCCCGTGCGAAATGCCCGATTGGGCGCGCCAGCCGCATCGCGGCACAGCCCGGCCGGTCGATTTTGGCGTGGCGCCTGGGGTACGGCGCGGATGCAGTCACGGTGGTCCGACGTCCCCGCATCGGTGATGATGTCGGCGCCGCAGGTCCCCGTGGCCAAAACGGTGACCCTGAGTCCGAACGGCACCGTGTTGACCAAATATCTGCTCCAACGTAAAGTCCGGCTTGGCCAGAGGCAATCGCGCCAGGATCGTCAAGGGGTCGACTAAGAAAAGTGGATTTCTCATACCCGGCGGAGGTGGAACATTTCCGCGCCGAGTTGCGCGACTGGCTGTCCGCGAACCTGACCGATGAGCTGGTGGTCGCCCGCCGGCCCTCCGGTCGCGACGACGCGGTATTCGAGACGCTGCGCGTGTGGAACCGCGCCATGGCCGACGCCGGATGGGCGGCTGTCTCCTGGCCCCGGGAGTACGGCGGGCGTGGAGCGACAGTGCTCGAGCAGCTCGTCTACACCGAGGAAACCACACGTGCTCGGGCGCCATTGCCGCTCAACGTCATCGGCATGAACAACATCGCTCCGGCCATCATGCAATACGGCACCGAAGACCAGAAGACAACGCTGCTCCCCCGCATGATGCGCGCGGACGACATCTGGTGCCAGGGAATGTCAGAGCCCGAAGCCGGATCCGATCTCGCCGCGCTGCGCACCCGGGCGGTGCGCAGGTCCGGTTCGCAAGGCGACGACTTTGTCGTCAACGGACAGAAGATCTGGACCTCCCTAGGACATCGGGCGCAGTGGTGCCAGCTGTATGTGCGCACCGACCCGGAGGCCCCGAAGCACAAAGGGATCTCCTGCCTGATTCTCGATATGAAGCTGCCCGGCATCGAGGTCCGTCCACTCGTCACGCTCAACGGTGACACCGATTTCGCCGAAGTGTTCTTTCACGACGTGCGGGTGCCGGCTGATGCTTTACTCGGAGCGCTCAATGCGGGCTGGCAGGTTGCCACCACCACGCTTAGCCACGAACGCGCCGGAGCTGCGCGGCTGTACGCCGAGATGCAGGTGCGGCTGGAAGAACTGGTGGACGACTTTGCCGCGGCCGACGGCGGCGCCGCGCTCGACGACCCCGTGACACTGTGGCGCCTCGGCGAAATCGCGGTCCGCATCAAATATCTCGAAGTGCTCTGTCAGCGGTCGATTTCGGCGACACTGCATGGCGGCGACGCCCTTGGGTCGGCCAGTCTCGCCAAGACCGTATGGGGTGAGATCGGACAAGACCTGGCTGCCCTGGCCTTCGACGTGCTCGGCTCCAGCGGGACGAACGTCGGGTGGGCGGACTACCGTCTGACATCGCGCTCGCTGACCATCGCAGGCGGCACCACCCAGATCAACAAGAACATCACCGCGCAGCGGGTACTCGGGTTGCCACGCCGATGAATCTCGAACTCACCGACGAGCAAGTGGCGCTGCGCGACACCACACGGCGCTTTCTTGCTGAGAAGGCACCGATTTCGGGCCACGTGCGCCAGTTGCTCGACGATCCGACCGGCACCACCGAGGCGGTCTGGCGCGGTCTTGCCGACCTCGGGGCAACCGGGCTGTTGGTGCCGCAGGAATACGGCGGCGCCGGTATGACGATGGTCGAGGCCGGCGTCGTCGCCGAAGAACTCGGCGCTGCTCTGCATCCGGGGCCATGGTTGTCGAGCGCAGTCGCCGCGACGCGCGCACTGACCCGGCTCGGCGCTGACAATACTGCCGCCAAGCTTTTGGCCGGGATCGCCGACGGCACCACGATCGCGACCGTCGGCTTCCTGGATTTCAAGGACAACTCGGTCGGTGCGGTCAGACAAGGTGACGACATCGTGCTGCGGGGCACGATCGCCGCCGTGCCCGACGCCGCGGTCGCCGACACCCTGCTGGTACTCGCCGAGGACTCCCGAGGCACAGGGCTTTTCGCTGTAAGCACCGACTCCTCCAGGATTTCGACGACACCCGAGCGCGGTATCGACCAAACCCGCAAGCAGTTTGGCGTCACGCTCGACAACGCCACCGCATATCGGCTGGCGGCGCCGTCACCAGACGCTGTTGCGGCAGTGGTCGACGACGTGCTTATCGCCACCGCCGCCGACGCGCTGGGAGCCGCCCAGGCTGTCATGAACATGGCCGTCGAATACGCAAAGGTAAGAAAGCAATTCGATCAGGTCATCGGTTCGTTCCAGGCTGTCCAGCATCTCTGCGTTGACATGTACGAGACCGTCGAACTGGCTCGCAGCGGGGTCATCCATGCGCTGTGGGCCGCCGACAACGCCGATGCCGACGAGCGGCACCTGTCTGCTTTGCGGGCAAAGGCGTTCGCCGGACGGTTGGCCACCGTAGGCGATACCGCGATCCAGGTATTCGGCGGCATCGGCTATACGTGGGAGCACGACGCTCACCTGTACCTCAAACGTCTGCTGAGCTGGAGCGCATTTCTCGGCGGACCGGATCACTATCTCACCGAACTGGGCGCGCTCCTTGCGAAATCGCTTCCGCATCAAGGGTCTTCGCTCCCTGACGGCACAGCTTAGCGGCACAAAGTCGGCCTTGCACACCCGCTGGCCGTTCGGCGATCTGTCGACGAGGTGGTCGCTGTGGACCCTGGGACGGCAGGCGACTCCAGACTGGGCTCTAGAATGGGTCCTGCCACCGCTGTTCGCAGCGCATTTGAGCGGGTTTCCCGCTAGCCGGTCTGATAGCCTTCAACAAAGATTTGGTTCGGCGGGAGGACGAATGCGTACAGTTAAGCCGCAG
>JBEKNM010000449.1:0-4416 GCA_049522835.1 Mycobacterium sp. | reverse complement strand
TAGCTTGTCATCCCTGGACCCCGCCGCCTTGGTAGCGGTGGTCGAGTCCACGCATCGGCAGGAGTCAGCACTGATCGCCCGGCGGATGGCCGCAGTGGCAGCATTGCTCCGGCGCCGGGTGGCAGCCACCGAGCGGGCCGAACACTCGCGCAGGCACGCACGTATCGATGCATTTGAGCAGACCGCCGCCGAGATAGCCGCCGCGATGAACCTGTCCCCGATGGCGGCCACCTACCTGGTGTCGAACGCCGAGGCACTTGACACGAGGTTGCCTGAAGTTGCGGCTCTGCTGGCCGACGGCCGAACTGATTGGCGGACAGTGCAGTTGATCATCAGCCGCACCGATTTGATCACTGATGACGAGCTTATTGCCAAAGTTGATCAGTCGCTGGCCGCGCGTATCGGCAAGTGGCACGGCTGGTCGAGGCAGCGGATCGTCAACGCTGTCGACGCCGCGGTGCGGGCTACCGATCCAGACGCCGCCCGTGAGCGACGCGCCGCCGCCGAAGACGACCGTCACATCGGAATCAACGCCCTCGACAACGGGATGGCCGAGCTCTACGGCACTGTCGCCGCCTCGGCCGCGACGGCCTTTGACCGACGACTCTCCAAGCTTGCCAAGCAAGTGTGCCCGGCTGATCCGCGCACAGTTGATCAGCGCCGTGCTGACGCGCTGGCGGCGCTGGCCCAGGGCCGTCGCCTGGCCTGCGGCTGCGGACAGACCGACTGCCCTGCCAAATCCACCGAAAGCGACACCAATCGCGAACCGGGCGGGGCGCAGGTGGTCATCAACGTGGTAACCAGCGACCAAACCGTCCATGGCGACAGTGCTGCGCCCGGCTATCTGGAGGGCTACGGAGTCATCGATGCCGAGCAGGTTCGCAAGTTGGCCGACGCCGCTGCGTCGTTGCGCCTTGCCAATCCGCTGACCAGTCCGGCAGAAGCGCTGCGCTACCAACCATCGGCGGCACTCGAGCGCGCCATCCGTTGCCGCGATCTCACCTGCCGCTTTCCCGGATGCAGCCGACCGGCCATGGTCTGCGACATCGATCACACCATCCCCTTCAACCACGGGAATCCGTCGGCCGGCGGGCTCACTGTGGCCGAGAACCTCAAATGCCTTTGCCGTCAACATCATCGACTCAAGACTTTTCACGGAGGATGGCAAGATAGTCAGCTTCCTGACGGTACCGTGATGTGGCGCTCGCCCACTGGGCGGACCTACTGGACATCGCCGGCTGGCGCTGACCTTTTCCCGCAGCCGCGCGGGCCGGCGTGCGCGGCACCGACGCCCAACACACGAAGCCGATCGAAGCAGCGAAGCGCTCGAATCGCTCAGGCGCGCAAGCATAACCGGGAGCTGCGACCCGTCAATGAAGCCCGGCGCCAACTGGAAGAAGCCCGCAAGCGGGAAATCGGAGCGCGCAAATTCCGAAACCACATGCGTGACATGCTGTTTCTCTTCAAGGGCACACCGAGTACCAGTCCCTTCTGCACCTGGGTGAACGATCCCAGAGAGCCGGAGGAACTCCCCGAGGACTGGACCCCTGACGAAGCGGCCCCGGCATCCCTGCCTGATGACCCACCCTTTTGAGAACAGATCCGGCTAGGGTGCCAGACATGAGGTGGATTGCCGTGGCGGCTACCGCGGTGGCTTTAGCCGCGCTGACGGGGTGCGATTCCCCCACCCCGGAGCCGGCGCCCGGGGCGAATCCGCGTCAGGTGACGGTTTTGGGTTCGGGGCAAGTCCAAGGCGTCCCCGACACCTTGACCGCCGGCGTCGAAATTGAGTTCACCGCGCCCGACGTCACCGCCGCGATGAACCAAACGAATGACCGTCAGCAGGCGGTCATCAACGCGCTGGTCAGCGCCGGCTTGGACCGCAAGAACATCAGCACCACCGAGGTCACGCTGCAGCCGCAATACGGCAGTCCCGAGCCCAACGGTGCCGCCAAAATCACCGGCTACCGCGCTACCAACGCAATCGAGATCAAGATCCACCCGACCGACACCGCATCACGGATGCTGGCCCTGATCGTCAGCACCGGCGGCGACGCCACCCGGATCAGCTCAGTCAGCTACTCCATCGCCGATGACTCACAGCTGGTAAAGGACGCGCGCGCGCGCGCTTTCAACGACGCCAAGAACCGTGCCGACCAGTACGCGCAGCTGTCCGGGCTCACGCTGGGCAAGGTGCTTTCCATCTCGGAGACGGGCAGCACGCCCGCAGCGGGAGTTCCGGCCGCGCCACAGAGGGCCATGCCCGCCGCAGTGCCGCTCGAACCCGGCCAGCAGACGGTGAGCTTCTCGGTCACCGCGGTGTGGGAGCTGGATTAAGACCCGGTCTACTCCTGGTAGACCCTCGGGTCGAGCGTCCCGATGTAGGACAGGTCGCGATAGCGCTCGTCGTAGTCCAGGCCGTAGCCCACCACAAACTCGTTGGGAATGTCGAAGCCCACATAGGCGATCTCGACGTTGGCGCCCACCGCGTCCGGCTTACGCAGCAGCGTGCATACTCGCAGCGAGCGCGGATGCCGGCTGGTCAGGTTGCGCAATAGCCACGACAAGGTCAGACCCGAGTCGACGACGTCCTCGACGATCAACACATCCCGATCGTGAATATCGCGGTCCAGGTCCTTGAGGATCCGCACCACACCCGACGAGGACGTCGAGGAACCGTAAGAGCTGACGGCCATGAATTCGAACTGCGTGGGCACCGGAATCGCGCGCGCCAGGTCGGTGACGAACATCACAGCGCCCTTGAGCACGGTGATCAACAGCAGATCCTGGCCAGTCTCAGCGGCGGGGCCGCCGTAATCGTTGCCGATTTTCTCGCCGAGCTCGGCAATGCGGGCCTGAATTTGCTCCGTGGTCAGCAGCACCGACTTGATATCCCCCGGATACAGCTCCGCTGTCTGCTGTGGGGTGATCGCCGAGGAGCTGTGGGTCACGACCACAGCGTGCCACGCCAGCGGCCGAACAACCAATGGCAGCCCGCGTTACACAGGCTCGCGCCGCAATGTCAGTACGCCGTCGCGCCGCCCCGCGATCAATCGCTGGCCGCGCAACTTGGACCCGACCGCCACCCCGCCCTGCCCACGCCAGTCGGTGACCAGCGTGCCCACGCCGCGGATCTGCTTATCGGTCAGCCCGGTCGCGCCACCGGCGAGCAGCCAGCCGCGAATCACCCGGCGTCGGACCGGGTCGGGCAGCGCGGCCAGGGCGTCGGTCCGTAGACCGGACTCGGCCACGACATGGGGCAGCGCCTGCGCGGCGAACGTGTCGATCAGCTCGGTATCCTCACGCAGCGCCGTCGCGGTGCGGGCCAGCGCCTCGGCCACCCCACCGCCCAGCACATCTTCCAGCAGTGGCAGCACCTCGTGGCGCAGCCGGGTTCGGGTGAAGCGGCGGTCGGTGTTGTGCGGATCGTCCCACGCAGTCAGGCCCAGCTCCCGGCATGCGGCATGCGTGACAGCGCGCCGCACACCCAGCAATGGCCGGCACCACGGCGGATCATGCGGGCGCATCCCAGCGATCGAGCGAGCCCCCGAACCGCGGCCCAGACCCAGCAGCACCGTCTCGGCTTGATCATCGAGCGTGTGGGCCAACAACACCGGGCCCTTGCGGTGGGCGCCCAACACGGCGTACCGGGCGGCGCGCGCCGCCGCCTCGGGACCACCTCCTGGACCGGACGGGTTGCCCACCTGCACGCAAAGCACGTGGGCGTCAACACATCCCAAAGCGCCGGCTTGCGTGCGTGCGGCGTCGGCGACAGCGGCTGAATCGGACTGCAGGCCGTGATCGACAATCAGCGCGGTGGTAGGCCGCAGCCCCGCAGCGACAGCGGTGAGCGCCAACGAGTCCGGGCCGCCGGAAAGCGCGACGCACCACGGTTCGTCCGTCGCGAGGTAGGTACTAGCGAACGCCTCGACAGCCGCACGCAGCTGCCCTACAGCACCCTGTCGATCCATAACCGCGGTTCTTCTATCTCTTCAGGCAGCGGCAGCGTCTCGGGGCCCGACCAGACCGTGTTGAACCGCTCCATTCCGACCCGGCCCACCACGTGATCGACGAACGCCTTGCCACGGGTGTACTGGCTGAGCTTCGCGTCGAGCCCCAGCAGGGCGCGCAGCAGGCGCTGCAGCGGAGGTTGCTTGCGATTCCGACGTTCGTCGAACCGGCGGCGGATGGTGGCCACCGACGGGACCACCAGCGGCCCGACAGCATCCATCACGTGGTCGGCGTGGCCCTCCAGCAGTGTGCCGAGCACCAGGAGCTGATCCAGTGCTTTGCGCTGCGGCTCGGACTGTACGGCGCGCACCAAGCCGACAATGCCCGACGCGCTGGCCTCCGCTGCGGACGCCCCGTCACCCCGGTTGCGGACGAACTCGGCCAGCCGGCGCGCCACCTGCCCGA
>JBEKNM010000448.1:0-4417 GCA_049522835.1 Mycobacterium sp. | reverse complement strand
CGCGCCGAAGGAGCCCCCGACGACGGGCTCTGGGTGCGCACCGGCGACTACGGCACCTACTTCAAAGACCACCTCTATATAGCGGGCCGGATCAAGGACCTGGTGATCGTCGACGGCCGCAACCACTACCCGCAGGACCTCGAGTACTCGGCGCAGGAATCCAGCCGGGCATTGCGCGTCGGCTACGTGGCCGCATTCTCGGTCTCGGCCAACCAGTTGCCCCAAGCGGTGTTCGACAACCCGCACGCCGGCCTGAAATTCGACCCTGAGGATACCTCCGAGCAGCTGGTGATCGTCGGGGAGCGCGCCGCCGGTACGCACAAGCTCGACTATCAGCCCATTGCTGACGACATCCGGGCGGCTATCGCCGTGCGACACGGGGTAACTGTTCGTGACGTGCTGCTGGTGTCGGCCGGGACGATTCCGCGTACCTCGAGCGGCAAGATCGGCCGCCGCGCGTGCCGGGCCGCGTACCTCGACGGCAGCCTGCGCAGCGGCGTCGGTTCGCCGACAGCTTTCGCCACCGGATAGGAGTGAGTTAGATAACCCATGGCTGACATAGACCCTGACTCCCAGGAGAACTCACCCCTTATCAAGGCACCCGCCGACAAGGCCGATATGACGGTCCCCGAAATGCGCCAGTGGCTGCGCAATTGGGTGGGCCAGGCCGTCGGGCAGTCACCGGACGCGATTGACGAGTCGGTGCCGATGGTGGAGTTGGGCTTGTCGTCGCGGGACGCCGTGGCGATGGCCGCTGATATCGAAGACATCACTGGTGTCACGCTTTCGGTCGCGGTGGCGTTCCAGCACCCGACCATCGAATCGCTGGCGACCCGGATCGTCGAGGGCGAACCCGAACGAGACACCACAGCCGACGACAACATGGATTGGTCGCGCAACGGTCCGGCAGAGCGCGTCGACATCGCGATCGTTGGCCTGTCCACTCGGCTGCCCGGTGATATGAACAGCCCCGACGAAACCTGGCAGGCGCTGCTGGAAGGTCGCGACGCCATCACCGATCTGCCCGAGGGCCGCTGGTCGGAATTCATGGAAGAGCCGCGCCTGGCTCAGCGAATCGGGCAGGCCCGCACCCGCGGCGGCTACCTGAAGGACATCAAGGGCTTCGACTCCGAGTTCTTCGCGGTGGCCAAGACTGAAGCTGACAACATCGACCCGCAGCAGCGGATGGCGCTGGAGCTGACCTGGGAGGCACTGGAACAGGCCCGCATCCCGGCGTCCAGCCTGCGCGGCGAGTCCGTCGGCGTGTATGTCGGGTTTACCAACAACGACTACGGCTTCCTGGCCATCTCGGACCCGACCGTCGCGCATCCCTATGCGATCACCGGTAACTCGACTGCGATCATCGCCAACCGGGTGTCGTACTTCTTTGACTTTCGCGGCCCGTCGATGAGCATCGACACCGCCTGTTCGAGCTCGCTGGTGGCGATGCATCAGGGCGTGCAGGCCCTGCGCAACGGTGAGGCCGACGTGGTCGTGGCCGGCGGCGTCAACGCGCTGATCACGCCCGCGGTGACCCTCGGTTTCGACGAGATCGGCGCGGTGCTGTCTCCCGACGGCCGGATCAAGTCGTTCTCCTCGGACGCCGACGGCTACACCCGCTCTGAGGGCGGCGGCATGGTGGTGCTCAAGCGGGTCGACGACGCCCGTCGCGACGGCGACCAGATCCTGGCCGTAATCGCCGGGAGTGCCGTCAACCACGACGGCCGGTCCAATGGTCTGATCGCGCCCAACCAGGACGCGCAGGCCGACGTGCTGCGTCGGGCCTACAAGGACGCGGGCATCGATCCGCGCACGGTCGACTACATCGAGGCGCACGGCACCGGCACCGTCCTCGGCGACCCGATCGAAGCTGAGGCGCTGGGACGCATCGTTGGAAGAGGACGTCCCGCTGATCGGCCGGTGTTGCTGGGCGCGGTCAAGACGAACGTCGGCCATATGGAGTCGGCGGCCGGTGCGGCCAGTGTGGCCAAGGTGGTGTTGGCGCTGCAACACGACAAGCTGCCGCCGTCGATCAACTACGCCGGACCCAGCCCCTACATCGACTTCGATGCGATGCACCTGAAGGTGATCGACACGGTGACCGACTGGCCGCGCTACGGCGGCTACGCGCTGGCCGGGGTGTCCAGCTTCGGCTTCGGTGGGGCCAATGCGCACCTGGTGGTGCGCGAGGTCTTACCAAGTGACGTGATCGAGCGTGAGCTGGAGCCGGAAGTTCAGCCGGCGGTGCCGCTCGTGTCCGCCGGCGGCGACATGATCGAAAGCCAGGGCCACTCGCTGCGGTTCGACGAATTCGGCGAGATCATCACCGACACACCCGTGGCGGACACCGAAGAGCCCGAACTGCCCGGCGTGACCGAAGAGGCCCTGCGCCTCAAAGAGGTTGCTCTGGAAGAGCTTGCGGCACAAGAGATCGCCACGCCGCTGATCCCGCTCGCGGTATCGGCGTTCTTGACCTCGCGCAAAAAGGCCGCCGCCGCCGAGCTGGCGGACTGGATGGAAAGCCCCGAAGGCCAGGCGTCGTCGCTGGAGTCGATCGGGCGGTCGCTGTCGCGGCGCAACCACGGTCGCTCGCGTGCGGTGGTGCTGGCTCACGACCACGAAGAGGCCATCAAGGGCTTGCGGGCGATCGCCGAAGGCAAGCAGCGGCCGAACGTGTTCAGCGTTGACGGGCCGGTGACCAACGGCCCGGTGTGGGTGCTCGCCGGATTCGGTGCCCAGCACCGCAAGATGGGCAAGAGCCTGTATCTGCGCAACGAGGTCTTCGCCGAGTGGATCGAGAAGGTCGACGCACTGGTCCAAGACGAGCTGGGCTACTCGGTGCTCGAGCTGATCCTGGACGACTCGCAGGACTACGGGATCGAAACCACCCAGGTCACCATCTTCGCGATCCAGATCGCGCTGGGTGAGCTGCTCAAGCAGCACGGCGCCAAGCCGGCCGCGGTGGTCGGCCAATCGCTGGGTGAAGCCGCATCGGCCTACTTCGCCGGCGGCTTGTCGCTGCTCGACGCCACCCGGGCGATCTGCTCGCGCTCGCATCTGATGGGCGAGGGCGAGGCGATGCTGTTCGGCGAGTACATCCGGTTGATGGCGCTGGTCGAGTACTCCGCCGACGAGATCAAGACGGTGTTCTCCGACTTCCCCGACCTGGAAGTGTGCGTCTACGCCGCACCCACCCAGACCGTCATCGGCGGTCCCCCCGAGCAGGTGGACGCGATCATCGCCCGCGCGGAGTCCGAGGGCAAGTTCGCCCGCAAGTTCGAGACCAAGGGCGCCAGCCACACCTCGCAGATGGATCCGCTGCTCGGCGAGCTCACGGCCGAGCTACAAGGCATCAAGCCGATGAGCCCGACAGCCGGGATCTACTCGACCGTGCACGAGGGCAGCTACATCAAGGCAGGCGGCGAGCCGATCCACGATGTCGAGTACTGGAAGAAGGGTCTGCGGCACAGCGTCTACTTCACCCACGGGATCCGCAACGCGGTGGACAGCGGGCACACCACCTTCCTCGAATTGGCGCCCAACCCGGTGGCACTGATGCAGGTGGGCCTGACCACGGCGTCCGCCGGGCTCCATGACGCCCAGCTGATCCCGACGCTGGCCCGCAAACAGGACGAAGCCGACTCGATGGTTTCGACCATGGCCCAGCTCTACGTTTACGGCCATGACCTGGACATCCGCACGCTTTTCACCCGCGCCGCTGGACCGCAGGACTACGCGAACATTCCACCCACCCGGTTCAAGCGCAAAGAGCACTGGCTGGATGCGCACTTCACCTCCGCAAGTAGCTCAGTGCTCATGCCGGGGACCCACGTCGCGCTGCCCGATGGCCGCCACGTGTGGGAATACGCACCCCGTGGCCTGACGGATCTGGCAGCGTTGGTGAAAGCCGCTGCGGCGCAGATTCTTCCGGACGCACAGCTGACGGCCGCGGAACAGCGTGCGGTGCCGGCCGACGGCGCGTGGATGGTGACGACGATGACGCGGCACCCGGGCGGCGCCTCGGTTCAGGTGTACGCCCGCATCGAGGCATCCTTCACGCTGGTCTACGACGCCCTGGTCTCCCGGACCGGCACCGAATCGGTATTGCCGACAGCGGTGGGCGCCGGTTCCGCTGTCGCCACGCCGACTGCTTCGACTACCCAGGTGGCTGGGACTTCTGGGGACTCGCCGTTGGCTGCGGCGCTGGCGGCAGGCGAAGACCCTGAGAGCGAAACGCTGGCGGACAACCTCACCAGCCGTTATATGCCGACCGGCTTCGTCAAGTGGTCACCGGATTCCGGCGAGACCATCGCGCAGCGGTTGGGCACCATCGTGTCGGCGGCGATGGGTTACGAACCCGAGGACCTGCCGTGGGAGGTGCCGCTCATCGAGCTGGGTCTGGACTCGCTGATGGCGG
>JBEKNM010000447.1:0-4432 GCA_049522835.1 Mycobacterium sp. | reverse complement strand
GGTGCGGATGATTGAACGCGGCCGCCGGAGAGCTTTCGGAGAGCCCATAACCCTCGAGGACGGTGCAGCCGAAAGCCGTTTCGAAGTCGGCGAGAACCTGGACCGGCAGCGCCGCGCCACCAGAGACGCAGGTCCGCAGACTGCGGGTGGCTTCCGGTGCGGCCTGGTCGGCCACGCTGAGCAGAGCCGAGTACATCGTGGGCACCCCCTCGAACACCGTGACCCCGTCTCGCTCGATCACTTCCAGAGCCTTGCGCGGGTCGAACCGAGGGATGAGCGTCAACGTCGCTCCGGCCAGGACCGAGCCATTGAGCCCGCAGGTCAGGCCGAACACGTGGAATAACGGCAAACAGCCCATCACCACGTCGTCCGGCCCGGTCTCGACCAGGGTGCGAACGGCGACCTCAGCGTTGCGTCCCAGATTTCCGTGGGTCAGCATCGCTCCCTTGGGCTTGCCGGTGGTGCCGGAGGTGTGCAGGATGACCGCGACGTCGTCGTGGCCGCGTTGCACCGGTGTGTCCTGGCGCGGCAGGTCGGCGATCAGCTCGGTCAGTCCGGCGTCATCGACGAGCCAGCACTGGGCGCCCACCTCGTCGGCGCCGGCGGTGGCTTCGTCGGCGAATGCGGGCGCCGCGAACAGCGCCTTGGCGCCGCTGTTGGACAGGTAGTAGGACACCTCGCGGAATTTGAGCAGCGGGTTCATCGGAACCGCGACAGCGCCGCGATACATGATGCCGTAGAACACGATGGCGAATGCGGGGGTGTTGGGCAGCATCACGCCCACCCGATCGCCCGGTTCGACTCCGGCTTGCTCCAGCAGTGTCGCCACCCGGGCGGCCGCGGCGTCGAACTCGGTGAAAGTGAATTGCAGATCGTCACAACGCAGCGCGATACGGTCGGAGTGGCGATCTTTCGATGCGACGAGATTGGCGCTAAGGGCGGTCATAATGTGCCTCGCGGATCTACTTGAGGTGCCGACTTTGGGCTTGTCTTGAGGTTTCCAATCGTCCTCTCGGCGACTTCGCACAACAATGTCGGCGGAAACAACAACCTGGCCGCTTTCGTGTGACGGTCCACAGCACGTCATGGCCGGACGGGTGGCATCACATTCCCCCCGGCCGTCCGAAGCACGGTGGGGCTGCGCTCACACGTCGCGCTGATATCGCTCGGCGGTTGGCCTGACCGTCATTGTGCTCGCCAACACTTCGAAACGCGTATCCATGTGCGTCGGCACATCGACAGTCGGCCGGCTCGAGGGCAGGCTAAACGCGCGAGGCGTTGTGCATCACCTCGGCTCACCGGGGAGACACTCGCGGTGCGCCGATCACTGCAAGGAGGAACTGATGACAA
Source organism: Mycobacterium sp. (assembly GCA_049522835.1). Classification (GTDB taxonomy): domain Bacteria; phylum Actinomycetota; class Actinomycetes; order Mycobacteriales; family Mycobacteriaceae; genus Mycobacterium. Next base: position 3,082 of record JBEKNM010000447.1, on the reverse strand, counting down.
GCATCATCGATTCGAGCTTAGCGGCCGTGACTGGTCCGTCCCCCGCCGGAAACGGACTCCCGCAACCGCCGGTCTTCAGCTCGGTCGACGCGGAGCGCAAGTACCGTAAGGAGCAGCTTGCCGCGGGGTTCCGGCTCTTCGGCAGGTTCGGCTTCTCCGAAGGCGTGGCGGGTCACATCACGGTGCGAGACCCGGAAAATCCCGAGTGTTTCTGGGTCAACCCATTCGGAATGGCGTTCACTAAAATCAAAGCGTCCGACCTTATCTTGGTCGATCACCAAGGCGATGTTATCGAAGGGTCTCGTGCCGTCAACCGTGCAGCCTTTGTAATCCATTCCAGGGTGCACGAGGCCCGTCCCGATGCTCTGGCAGCAGCGCATTCTCATTCGACGTACGGTCGGGCGTTCTCCAGCTTGGGAATCAACCTCGATCCGATCACCCAGGACGCCTGTGCGTTCTACGAAGACCATGCCGTGTATGACGACTATCACGGGCTCGTCAACGATATGGACGAAGGAGTCCGTCTGGCCAAGGCGCTCGGACCGAACAAAGCCGCCATTCTGCAAAACCACGGCCTTCTCACGGTCGGCCACACTGTCGCCGAGGCTGTTTGGTGGTTCATCACGATGGAACGCTCATGCCAGGTGCAGCTGGTTGCGATGGCGGCGGGAGCGCCAAAACTGATACCTCACGAAGTGGCCGTTCAGACTCGTGAGCTCATCGGCACTCCCGGGGCCGGATGGTTCCAGGCCCAACCGCTATTCGATCAGATCCTGGGCAGCGACCCAGACCTCGTCCAGTAGGCCCAAGCGCCGGGTTCCTTCCATGCATACGACGCTGGATTCCTGGATTTCAGGTGGCTCCCGACGCCGCGTCAGCGGATCGTCGCATGAATTGTTCGTGCGCCAAGATGGCCCCCTCGACGGCAAGTCGGTGACCCTTTTCCATGGCTTTCCGGCGTCATCGTTCGACTGGGCAGCCGTGATACCGGCACTCACGGGTGCCGGGTATCGCGTGACGAGTCTGGACTTCCTTGGCTACGGCAGCAGCGACAAACCACATCCGTATACCTACTCTCTTCTGGAGCAGGCCAGTCTTGTGCTGGCCGTATGGGCGGACCTGGGTATCGATCGCTCAGCGCTAGTTGCGCATGACTACGGTGTTTCGGTAGCGCAAGAACTCTTGTGTCGTGACCCGGGCCGGATTGAGTCGATGGCCTGGCTCAATGGGGGTATGTTCCCTGATCTGCATCGACCTGCTGAGTTTCAACGACATCTCACTGAACTCAGCGGAGACGACGCCGAAGAGTTCATTACCGAAACCGTTTATCGTAAGGCACTTTTGGGTGTCTTCGGCAGACCGGTCTCAGACCATACGGTCGGCGAGATGTGCGTCGATTTCAGCAGGTCGCGGGGAACACGGGTGGCTCCCGCGCTGCTTGGCTATATGGCTGAACGCCGCGAGTATGCCTCCAGATGGTCGCACGCTGTCGAAAGCTATTCGGGTCCACAGACTTTCATCTGGGGCCCCGACGACCCAATTAGTGGAACCCATGTCCTTCCTCGTATTCGGCAGAAGGCCCCCACCGCCAGCATCAACGTTCTGGACAACCCGCCGCCGGTCGGACACTTTCCGCAAGTCGAGGCGCCTGAACTCGTTGGACCTCTGCTCATCAAGCACCTTCAGGCAGCTGGCTGGGTGTGACCTGTTTGAATACATTGCCCAGCAACGACATTCGAATTCAGCCTTCGGCCAGAGAGGCTAGTCCCATTTCTATTGTGAGACTGCGGCCAACTGACTGTCTCTAACGACAACAGATACCCGTCGACGTTGTCATTTGGACTATTGGGTGAGCGCCTTTGCGGTGAAATCCTAGTCGCAGCAGATTTGATCATGCCGGCCAGCGTCGGCGGCAAGTAAGGGAGCGCGGCATGCCAACACCCCAGTACGGCGACTACCAGATGGAAATCTATGGAGCCGGCCTGCACGGGCAACTGCCAAGATTTCCGGTCGATTATGCCTCGCTGGAGCGTGCGGCGATCGAGGCGCTGCCCTCGTGGGTGTACTCCTACGTGGGGTACGGCGCAGGAGACGGAGGCACCCAGCGCGCCAACGTCGAAGCCTTCTCGCGCTATGGGATCGTGCCTCGCATGCTAGTGGCTCCGACCGAACGAGACCTGTCGGTCTCATTGTTTGACATGCAGCTGTCCAGCCCGCTGTTTATGCCACCGGTCGGGGTTGTCGGCGTGTGCTCTCAGGACTTGCATGGAGACATCCAGGTGGCTCAAGCCTCCGCACGGACCGGTGTCCCGATGGTGGCGTCGACCTTGACGCAGGACCGGATGGAAGATGTTGTCCCGCACGCCGGTGAGACCCCGAATCTGTTTCAGCTCTACACTTCCAACGATAAAGAGCTTGCCGCCAGCTTCGTGCGTCGCGCCGAACAGTCCGGTTACAAGGCGGTCGTGGTTACCCTGGATACCTGGATCACCGGGTGGCGACCGCACGATCTGAATATGGCCAATTTTCCCCAACTGCGTGGCTACTGTCTGCAGAACTACTTCACCGATGATGTCTTTCTTGGCGCGGCTGTCCAAATCACCGCAGGACGATCCTCAGGCGGCGGCCCTCGAATGGGCGAAGGTCTTTGGCCATCCAGTACGGTGGGACGACCTCAGCTGGCTGCGTCCATTGACAAAGTTACCGATGCTGCTCAAGGGCATTCAACACCCCGACGATGTGCGCAAAGCGCGCGATTACGGCATCGACGGCATCTACTGCTCTAATCACGGCGGCCGCCAAGCCAACGGCGGGCTTCCTTCACTTGAAGCTCTGCCGGCCGTTGCCAAGGCGGCTGACGGCATGCCGGTGCTCTTCGATTCGGGCGTGCGCAGTGGCTCCGACGTCGCTAAGGCTTTGGCATTAGGTGCCACCGCCGTTGGGCTGGGCCGTACCTACCTCTACGCCCTGGCTATCGGCGGTGTCGACGGTCTCGTGTCCCAATTGCGAGCGGTGCTTGCTGAACTGGACCTACTCATGGCCGTCGACGGCTTCTCCAGCATCGCCGACCTTCAGGCAGCCG
>JBEKNM010000446.1:0-4443 GCA_049522835.1 Mycobacterium sp. | reverse complement strand
AAGCACGACTGAACTCACCCCCCAACCAACATTTGCCAAACTCGGAGTCCGCGACGAAATAGTGCGCGCACTGGCCGAAAAGGGCATCGAACAACCATTTGCCATTCAAGAGCTAACCCTGCCGCTTGCGCTGGACGGCGACGACGTGATCGGCCAGGCCCGCACCGGCATGGGCAAGACCTTTGCGTTCGGTGTTCCGCTCCTGCAACGCATCACCGACGGCACCGCAACCAGGCCGCTGACCGGCGCACCGCGGGCCTTGGTGGTGGTGCCCACCCGCGAGCTGTGCCTGCAGGTCACCGACGACCTGGCCACCGCGGCCAGACACCTGACCGCCGAGCGTGGCCGCAAGCTGTCGGTGATCTCCATCTACGGCGGACGCGCCTACGAGCCGCAGATCGACGCACTGCGCGCCGGCGCCGACGTCGTGGTGGGCACTCCGGGCCGGCTGCTCGACCTGTGCCAGCAGGGCCACCTGCAGCTGGGCGGGCTGGCGGTGCTGGTACTCGACGAGGCCGACGAGATGCTCGACCTGGGCTTTTTGCCCGACATCGAGCGCATCCTGCGCCAGATTCCCGCCGACCGGCAATCGATGCTGTTCTCGGCGACCATGCCGGACCCGATCATCACGCTGGCCCGCACATTCATGGACCAGCCCACTCATATCCGGGCTGAGGCGCCGCACTCCTTGGCCGTGCACGACACCACCGAGCAGTTCGTCTACCGCGCCCACGCACTGGACAAGGTGGAGCTGGTCAGTCGGATACTGCAAGCCCGCGACCGGGGCGCGACGATGGTCTTCACCCGCACCAAGCGCACCGCGCAGAAGGTGGCCGACGACTTGGCCGAGCGGGGTTTCGCGGTCGGCGCCGTACACGGTGATCTCGGCCAGATCGCGCGGGAGAAGGCGCTCAAGGCGTTTCGCGCCGGCGACGTCAACGTGCTGGTCGCGACCGACGTCGCCGCCCGGGGCATCGACATCGACGACATCACCCACGTCATCAACTACCAATGCCCAGAAGACGACAAGATGTACATCCACCGCATCGGGCGCACGGGACGCGCCGGCCGCACCGGAATCGCGGTCACCTTGGTGGACTGGGACGAACTGCCCCGTTGGACGATGATCGACAAGGCGCTGGGCCTGGGCTCCCCCGATCCGGCCGAGACCTACTCCAACTCGCCGCACCTGTACGCCGAGCTGGCCATCCCGGCCGAGGCCCGCAGCACGGTCGGCACGCCGCGCAAGTCGCAGGGCAAGCGCCGTGACACCGAAGGCGACGCAAAGTCGGAAAAGTCTGGGCACGCTCGCAGTGCCGCCCCCAGACGGCGCACCCGCGGCGGCCAACCCGTCACCGGACACCCTGCCGGCACCCCGAGTGCCAACGGCGACGCGGCCAGTAACATACCCGGGACGCCGCCCGGCGCCCCGTCCGGTACCCCCGGGCCGAGCCGGCGCCGTCGTCGGCGGCGCAAGCCGGCAGACGCCACCGCACCCACCAGCTGAGCCCGCGCTGGCGCATGGTCAGACCCGAACGCCGGACCAAGGCCGACGTTTTGGCCGCCGCGACGATCGCGGTCGTCGTCGCTGCGGCCGCGGCGCTGATCTGGTGGACCAGCGATGCGCGGGCCACCGTCAGTCGGCCGGCCGCCGTTGCGGCGCCCAACCCGACTCCGGCCCGCGAAGTGCCGGCCACCCTGAATCAGCTCTGGACCGCCTCCAGCCCGGCCACCACCGCACCCGTGGTGGTGGGTGGGACGGTCACCACCGGCAATGGGCGGCAGGTGGACGGCCGCGACCCAGCCACCGGCGAGTCACGCTGGAGCTACGCGCGGGACAGCGACCTGTGCGGGGTTTCCTGGGTCTACCACTACGCCGTCGCGGTCTACAAAGACGACCGCGGTTGCGGGCAGGTCAGCACCCTCGATGGGTCCACCGGGCGGCGTGGGGCCGCGCGCAGCGGCTACGCCGATCCTCGCGTGCGCCTCTCGACTGACGGCACGACGGTGTTGTCAGCCGGCGACACCCGCTTGGAGCTGTGGCGCTCGGACATGGTCAGGATGCTCGGCTACGGCGAGACCGACGCCCGGGTGAAACCGTCGGCGCGGGGGCTGCGCTCCGGATGCAAGCTGGTGTCAGCGGCGGCCAGCTCGTCAGCGGTATCGGTGCTCGAGGCTTGTGAAAACCAAGCCGACCTGCGGCTCGTCTTATTGCGCCCGGCCAAGGAAGACGACGAGCCCCAACAACACGTCGTATCAGAACCTGGGATCGGAGCTGATTCGGGCGCCCGGGTGCTGATCGTCTGGGAGAACAAGACGGCGGTGTATCTGCCGTCACCGCAGCCCAGAGTCGAGGTGATCGACGAGACCGGCACCACCGTGTCGAGCACACTGCTGCCCAAGCCGCCGGCGCAGCCAGGGGTGGTGTCGCAGGCCGGCAGCCTGGTGACCTGGTGGACCGGCGATACCGTCATGGTCTTCGAGGCGACCAACCTGACGCTGCGCTACACCATTGCCGCGGGCGAGACCACGGTGCCGTTGGGGCCGGGTGCAATCATGGCGGGTCAGTTGCTGGTCCCGGTTACCGACGCGATCGGTGTCTATGACCCGGTCAACGGCGCGAACAACCGCTATATCCCGGTGAACCGGCCCCCGAGCAGCCTGCAAACCGGAAGGGCCGTGGTCCCGGCCGTTTCGGGTTCGCGGGTGTTCGAGCAGCGCGGCGACACCGTGGTGGCCCTGGGCTGACGACTGACCCTCAAACCTCTACAGCGAACGTCGGGAGCGCTTTGCCGGTCTTCCAATGCTTAAGCAACGCGCTCGCCAGCTCGTCGTAAGCCACCGTGCCTTTGTTCTTGCGCCCGGCCATCACCGACGAGCCCGATGCGCTGGCCTCGGCGAAACGGACCGTGCGCGGGATCGGCGGGGCCAGCACCGGCAAGTCGTAGCGGTCGGCGACGTCGAGCAACACGTCCCGGGTGTGGGTAGTACGGGAGTCATACAGCGTCGGCAATGCGCCAAGCAGCCGCAGATTCGGGTTGGTGATCTGCTGGACATCGGCGACAGTGCGCAGGAACTGGCCGACGCCGCGGTGCGCCAGCGTCTCGCACTGCAGCGGCACGATGACCTCGTCGGCGGCCGTCAGCCCGTTGAGAGTGAGCACACCCAGCGACGGCGGGCAGTCGATGATGACCACGTCAAACCGGTCGGAGAGTTTGGCCAGCGCACGCTTGAGCGCATATTCGCGGCCGGCCCGCATCAGCAGCATGGCCTCAGCCCCTGCCAGGTCAATGTTGGCCGGCAGCAGCGTCATTCCCTCCTCCGTGGCGACCAGCGCCGCGCTTGGTTCGACCTCACCGAGCAGCACCTCGTGCACGGACACCGGTAGTTTGTCGGGATCTTCGCCAAGCGAGAAGGTCAAACAACCCTGCGCGTCCAGATCGACGAGCAGGACTCGCCGGCCCTTACTCGCCATCGCCGCACCCAGCGAGGCCACCGTCGTCGTCTTGGCGACGCCACCTTTCTGGTTGGCCACCGCCAATACCCGCGTCTCACTCATAGGCGCCGCTCCTCTCCCCCGCAAGCGGGTGGTACCCCCACATCGCTTTCGGCTCTGCATCGTCGCCGCGCGGTCACACCTGCCATCCTGGCACGTTTGGGGCCGGGTGCCAGGGGCTTCGGTCTTCGGGCGCGGCATGTCGTCAGGCAGAATCAGTCACCATGGGCGTGTACAACCACCGACTGTTGCTGCTACGTCACGGCGAGACCGCTTGGTCGAAATCGGGTCAGCACACCGGCAGTACCGACATCGAGCTGACCGAAAACGGCCGGGCCCAGGCCAAGCTGGCCGGGCAAGTGCTGGGTGACCTCAATCTCGATCACCCGGTGGTGTACAGCAGCCCGCGTCAACGCGCCCTGGACACTGCCGAGTTGGCGGGCCTGTCCGTCAATGAGATATCTCCACTGATCGCCGAGTGGGATTACGGCGAATACGAGGGCGTGACGACCGAACAGATCCGGGAAACCAACCCCGATTGGCTGGTGTGGACCGACGGATGCCCTGGTGGCGAAAGCGTGGCGCAGGTCAGCGAGCGCGCCGACCGGGCCATCGTGATGGCGCTGGAGCAAATGGAATCGCGCGACGTGGTGTTCGTCAGCCACGGCCACTTCTCCCGCTCGGTGATCACGCGTTGGGTCGAGCTGCCACTCGTCGAGGGCAGCCGTTTCGGGATGCGCACCGCCTCGGTCGCGATGTGCGGCTTCGAGCACGGGATACGGCAGCTCTGTGCGCTTGGGCTGACCGGTCAGCCGCAGCCGAGCACAGGCGTGTGAATTCCCCCCAACCGCCGTTCGCGCTATGCGGGCCAAGGGGCACTCTGGTTGCCGACGGGGTGCGGACGCGCTACTGCGACGTGCGCGCGGCACAAGCGGCGCTCTTGTCGG
>JBEKNM010000445.1:0-4448 GCA_049522835.1 Mycobacterium sp. | reverse complement strand
CACAACGAAATGCTGATGGTGGGCCTGATGGCCGCCGGTATAGCACTGAGCCTCGACGGCCGTCACATCTCGGGTGTCGCACTGATCACGGTCGCGATGGCGGTCAAAGCCACCGCCGGACTCTCGCTGCCGTTTCTCATCTGGGTATGGATGCGTCATCTGCGCGACAAACGGGGATACCGGCCCGCCCCAGCGTTCCTCGTGGCCAGCGCGTCATCGCTGCTGATCTGCGGTGCGGTGTTCGGGATATTGTCCGCGGTGGCCGGTGTCAGCCTGGGGTGGCTGACCGCGTTGGCCGGATCGGTGAAAATCATCAACTGGCTGAGCGTGCCGACCGCGGCGGCGAGCCTGATCCACGCCCTCGCCAGCGGATTCTTCGCGGTCGACTTCTACACCACACTACGGGTGACCCGGGCAATCGGAATCGTGATAATCGTGCTGGCGCTGCCGCTGTTGTGGTGGCGCTCCCGGCGCGACGACCGGGCCGCGCTGGCCGGTCTCGGATGGTCGATGTTGATCGTCGTACTGTTCGTTCCCGGCGCCCTGCCGTGGTACTACTCCTGGCCGCTCGCGGTAGCGGCCCCGCTGGCCCAGTCACGGCGGGCGATGGCGGCCATCGCCGGGTCCTCGACCTGGGTCATGGTGATTTTTAATCCCGACGGATCGCACGGGATGTATTCGTGGCTGCATCTTTCGCTGGCCTGCGCCTGTGCACTGGTTGCCTGGTACAGCCTGCACCAGTTCCCAGATGCGCCGGCTGAAGAGCCTTTTGAAGAAACGGAAACGCAGGCCGCGGCTTAGTACCCCATCGCCTGTGCCCGGCGCACGACTTCGCGAGCCTGATGGGCATGTAGCGCGTCGACGGGACGGGCGTTGCTGATGGCATCCCGCATGCCGTCGCGGGTGACCGTCAGCGATGGGTCGGGAGTGAACAGCCAGCGCAGGATCTCGGTCTCGCGATAACCGCCGTCATGCAGGATCGTCAACAACCCCGGAAGGCTTTTGACCACCTCACCTGAATTGGTGAAGAACACCTGCGGCACCACCACGCCATCTGCGCGCCGTACCGCGACCAGGTGACCTTCCCGCAGCTGCTGTTGTACCTTGCTGACCGGAACGCCCAGCAGCTCAGCGACCCCGGGCAGGTCGTAGATTGGCTCGTCAGGATCCAGAACATCGTCGCCGGCCGGAATACTGCCCACAGCCCAAGTGTATGCCCTGGTACGCGGCCAAGTCCGCGCGTTGAGGCCTTGTTTAGTTCGGGATCCGCACCCAGTCGCACCGCCGCACCTACGATGACCCCGTGGCCAAGGCTGGGACGGGGGACCCTTTTGATAGGACGCTGCATAGCGCCCTGCTGGATGGCCGTTACCTGGTCCAGGCCAAGATCGCCAGCGGCGGTACGTCGACTGTCTACCGCGGCCTCGACGTCCGACTCGACCGGCCTGTCGCGCTGAAGGTGATGGATCCGCGCTATGCCGGCGATAACCAATTCCTGACCCGCTTCCAGCTGGAGGCCCGCACGGTTGCCCGACTGAAGGACCCTGGGCTGGTCGCCGTCTACGACCAGGGTCAGGATGGCAGACACCCTTTCCTGGTGATGGAGCTCATCGAGGGCGGCACCCTGCGCGAGCTGCTCGCGGAACGCGGGCCGATGCCACCACACGCCGTGGCGGCGGTGCTTCGTCCGGTGCTGGGCGGGCTGGCCGCCGCGCACCGGGCTGGCTTGGTGCATCGCGACGTCAAGCCCGAAAACGTTCTGATCTCCGACGATGGCGACGTCAAGATCGCCGACTTCGGGTTGGTGCGCGCCGTCGCGGCCGCTGCAATCACCTCTAGCAGCGTCATTCTGGGTACCGCCGCCTATCTGTCCCCTGAACAGGTGCGCGACGGCAACGCCGGTCCCCGCAGCGATGTCTACTCTGCCGGGATTCTCACCTACGAGCTGCTGACCGGGCGCACCCCGTTCACCGGCGACTCGGCGTTGTCGATCGCCTACCAGCGGCTGGACAACGATGTGCCGCGTGCCGGCGCTGCCATCGACGGCGTGCCAACGCAATTCGACGAGTTAGTGGCACGCGCGACTGACCGCGACCCCGGCCGCCGATACGCCGACGCGATCGAGATGGCCTCCGAGGTGGACGCGATCGTCGAAGAACTGGGGCTGCCGGACTTTCAGGTGCCGGCGCCGCGCAACTCCGCGCAACATCGCTCCGCGGCGCTGCAGCGCAGCCGAATGGCCGAGCGCCCGGCCACCGCGCAGCAACCCCGACCGGCCGGCAAAGCACAGGTTAACCACCCCACCCGCCAGTTCAGCCGCGGACCCGAGGACTGGTCTGACTCGGGACGCGCGGCCGAGCTCTACGGAGCCGAAGCCGAACCCGAAGAATATGAATACGAGCCGGTCTCAGGACAATTCGCCGGCATCGAGATCAGCGAATTCATCTGGGCGCGACACCGCGCCCGGCGGATGGTACTGATCTGGATAGCGATCGTGTTAGCGGTCACCGGGTTGGTGGCGACAGCGGCATGGACGATCGGCAGCAATCTGAGCGGCCTGCTGTGAGCACTGTTGGCGAGCAGACGCAGAATCGCACGAAGGCGCGTGGTTTTGTGCGATTCTGCGTCTGCTCGCCAATCTAGTCGCGCAGCATCTCGGCGACGAGGAACGCCAACTCCAGCGACTGCTGGGTATTCAGCCGCGGGTCACACGCCGTCTCATAGCGGCCGGCCAGATCCGAATCCGAGATGTCTTGCGCGCCGCCCAAACACTCGGTGACGTTCTCGCCGGTGATCTCGACGTGGATGCCACCCGGATGAGTGCCCAACGAGCGATGCACCTCGAAGAAACCTTGAACTTCGTCGACGATGCGGTCGAAATGGCGGGTCTTGTACCCGGTGGATGACTCGTGGGTATTGCCGTGCATCGGGTCGCATTGCCAGATCACCTGGTGACCGGTGGCCTGGACCTTCTCGATGATCGGCGGCAGCACATCGCGCACCTTGTTGTTGCCCAGCCTGCTCACCAGCGTCAGCCGGCCCGGCTTGTTGTACGGGTCCAGCCGCTCGACGTACTCGACGGCCAACTCGGGGGTCATCGTCGGGCCGATCTTGACGCCGATCGGGTTGGCGATCACCTCGGCGAACGCGATGTGCGCGCCGTCGAGCTGCCGGGTTCGCTCGCCGATCCACACGGTGTGCGCCGACAGGTCGTAGAGCTGTAGCTCCGCGCCTTCTCCCTCAGGGCCTTCCGACAACCGCAGCATCGCCCGCTCATAATCGAGCACTAAAGCCTCATGGCTGGCGTAGATTTCGGCTGTCTGCAGATTGCGGTCAGCCACCCCGCAGGCACTCATGAACCGCAGACCGCGATCAATCTCGCCAGCCAGCGCCTCATAGCGCGCGCCGGCCGGCGAGGTCCGGACGAATTCCCGGTTCCAGTCGTGCACCAGATGCAGCGACGCCAGCCCCGACGACGTGAGCGCCCGCACCAGGTTCATCGCAGCGCTGGCGTTGGCGTAGGCACGCACCAGCCGCGACGGGTCATGCACGCGCGCTGCGGCATCCGCGGCGAAGCCGTTGATCATGTCGCCGCGGTAGGACGTCAGGCCCAGCGCGTCGATGTCGGCCGACCGCGGCTTGGCGTACTGCCCCGCGATACGGGCCACCTTGACCACCGGCAAGCTGGCACCGTAGGTCAGCACCACGGCCATCTGCAACAGGGTGCGGACATTGCCCCGGATATGGGGTTCGGTGTTGTCGGTGAACGTCTCCGCGCAATCGCCGCCCTGCAGCAGGAACGCCTCGCCCCTGGCGACCTGGGCCAGTTGTTCCTGCAACCGGATGATCTCGGACGGCACCGTCACCGGCGGCACGCTTTCCAGAACCGTGCGCATTGCGGTGGCCTGGTCGGCGGGCCAGCTGGGTTGCTGGGCAGCCGGCTTGGCCAGTGCGGCTTCCAGCCGGGCGCGCAGATCGCCTGGCAGCGGCGGCAGCGACGGCAGCTGGTCGATCGGAATGTCGACAGTCCAGTTCATCGGTCCATGGTAACCGGGACACGCCAACGGCTGATCAGGGCGAACGATGCTTCGGAGTCACTTAAAGCGCGCCGCCGCATCGTCCAAAGACGTGATCAGCCGGAATCGGCGCAGCTGATCCCGGGCGTCCACCAGCGCATCGTGGACATCGCGCGGCCGCGGCGGCATCCGTGGGGATCCGCGGTCTTCCCACAACTGTCGCAGTTCCCGCGTGAAGCGGGGTATCGCTTGGGGCAGGCCGGGCATCGGCCCCCACAACTGACACAGGGCCACATGGTCGTAGGCGCCTACCCAAGCCCACAGCTCGATGGGCTCGGAGGCCCCGACACTGAAGACACCGAAGAACTCCTCCAGATCCGCACGGATCTGCCGGCGCGAGCGCCACAACTGCGAGGCCGGGGGCGGCAGCTT
>JBEKNM010000444.1:0-4448 GCA_049522835.1 Mycobacterium sp. | reverse complement strand
CGCTGACGGTCAACGGAACCGAATTTCTGGGAGTGGCCGACGTCACTTCTGGGTCGCTTTCGGTGCCCAGGCCGATAGCACTCGCGCTAGCCGCCGTGGGTCCGGTGGCCAACGTGCAAAGCGCGCTCGCAAACGGCGGTACAGCGTTTACCAACGCGGTGCAGACCGGTAACCCGGTGGCGGCGGCCCAGGCTCTCGTTGAAACTCCCGGCAATGCCGTGACCGGCTTCTTCTTTGGCCAACAAACCATAACGGAGTCCTCGCCGGTGCCTTCGGGCACGGGGTACGCATCGGCCGACTTAACCATTCCCGCTGATGGGCTGCTGAGTCCTCTTCAGCCCGCCACGCTGACGCTGCACTCCACCAACGGGACCGTAACTTCATTCCCACTGGGTGGCACCCAGTTCGGTGGCCTTCTTCCGGCCATCGGGAGTGTCATCTCCGGCTTGCAGTTCGGCCTGTAGTCGCGCTGCACACGCGCTTCTGGAACTGAATCTTCACAATCTTCACTGCGCGTAGTGATCAGGGCGTTTGTTGCGAGTTGTGACACACTCGCGGCGATCCTGATTGCCCGCATCGGCGAAAACCACCTACCCTCGGCCACGTGGATGCCGTGCCCCCCAACCCGGACCCGGGCCTGGAAAGCAACGGGGAAACGGTGACAACAGCGGCGCCCCAGGCTCCGCAAGGGCGTTCTCCGGGATCGGTGCAAAACGCCGCAGATTGGTTGCGCGGCACTAATCACCGGCCCGGGGTGGTGGCGTTTGTCCGCCGGGCGCGTCGGCTGTTGCCCGGTGATCCCGAATTCGGCGACCCGCTGTCCACCGCGGGTGAGGGGGGCCCGCGTGCGGCGGCGCGTGCCGCCGACCGGTTGCTCGGCGATCGCGACGCGGCGTCGCGAGAGGTCAGTCTCGGGGTGCTGCAGGTGTGGCAGGCGTTGACCGAGGCGGTATCCCGACGGCCGGCAAATCTCGAGGTGACGCTGGTATTCACCGACCTGGTTGGCTTCTCGGCGTGGTCGTTGCAGGCAGGAGACGATGCGACTCTCACGCTGTTGCGACAGGTGGCCCGGGCCGTCGAGCCACCGCTGCTGGACGCCGGCGGGCACATCGTCAAACGCATGGGCGACGGGATCATGGCGGTGTTCCGCGATCCGACGGTCGCGTTACGCGCCGTATTGACTGCCAAAGAGGCGATGAAATCGCTCGAGGTCGCCGGCTATACACCGAGAATGCGGGTCGGGATCCACACCGGGCGGCCGCAGCGGTTGGCCGCAGACTGGCTCGGCGTCGACGTCAACATCGCCGCCCGCGTTATGGAACGTGCCACAAAAGGTGGCGTCATGGTTTCTGGCCCGACCTTGGACCTCATCCCGCAAAGCGAACTGGACGCGCTGGGCGTCATCGCCAAGCGTGCGCGTAGACCCGTGTTTGCTAGCAAACTCACCGGCATACCCCCGGACCTGGCGATATATCGTCTGAAGACTCTTAGGGAGTTAACAGCCTCCGATGACACGGCCGAAACAAATTAGCAGTCATAATGGATTTAATGAACGGGGGCATCTTTTCCCGGCTGGCCCGGGTCCAATTCACCGTAGGTTACGTGGCGGTTCTGCTTGCGGTCAGCTGCGCCATCCTGGTGCTTGGCCCGCAAACGCGTGACTTAGTGATTCAGGACGCCAGCACCAACCTGCACAACCTTGCTCACGGACACATAGGAACCCTGTTGGACAGCGCGGTGGTCGTCGATGCCGGCCCGTTGTACTTCTGGTTACCCTTCTTGACGTGTCTGCTGGTACTCGCGGAACTGCAATTGCACACGGTCCGGCTGATCGTGGCGTTTCTAGTCGGCCATATCGGCGCGACGCTGGTGGTGGCCGCTGCTCTTGCCGTAGCGGTCGAGATCGGCTGGCTGCCGATATCGGTTGCTCGGGCCAATGACGTAGGGATGAGCTACGGCGCCCTCGCGGTGCTCGGAGCACTGACGGCGACGCTTCCCCGGCGCTGGCGGACGGCTTGGGTCGGCTGGTGGATAGCGGCCGGCATTACCGCGGCGATCATGGGTGGCGATTTCACCGATGCGGGGCACACCGTCGCGGTGATTTTGGGCGTGCTGGTGTCCGCTCGGTTTAAACGGCCGGTCCACTGGACGCCGTTGCGCCTTTTCATGCTGCTGAATTCGACGGGCTTCGGTTTCCTGCTCCTGGCTCACCACTGGTGGGGAATGGCTGCGACGCTGGCATTTGGTCTGCTGGGTGCGTTTGCGGCCTACCAAATCACTCAGTTCAGCTCGGTGCGCAGTTCACCTCCGCCTTCGCCGCTGGAGGATGAAGACACCCTGACCGGTCCACAGCCGGTCATGACCGGCTAAGCGCCCGTCAGCCGCGCCGCCGCGCGAGCAGAAGTGCGCGGCTGATCACTTATGATCGGCACTTGCGTCACGCTGGTGGCGCCGGGCGAATCCAGCCAGCCCGAACAGCCTCGTCAGCAAGGAGAGTGTCGCCGCGTGGGCGATCAACCCGTCGACCTGTCGCCGCAAGCATTGGTTAAGGCGGTCAGCGCCGCCCGGCAGGCCATCGCACTGGCGGACGATCTCGACGCGCTGGCTCGCATCAAGACCGAGCACCTCGGTGACCGCTCGCCGCTGGCGCTGGCGCGACAAGCGCTGGGCGGCGTGCCCAAGGAGGAGCGCGCCGACGCCGGCAAGCGTGTCAACGCCGCACGCAGTGAGGCCCAACGCAGTTACGACGAACGGCTGGCGACGCTGCGTGCCGAGCGCGACATGGCCGTGCTGGTCGCCGAAGGCATCGATGTCACCTTGCCGTCGACTCGACAGCCGATCGGCGCCCGGCACCCGATCACGATACTGGCCGAGCACGTTGCCGATACCTTCATCGCGATGGGGTGGGAACTGGCCGAGGGACCGGAGGTCGAAACTGAGCAGTTCAACTTCGATGCCCTCAACTTCGGGCCCGACCATCCCGCGCGCAGCGAACAGGACACCTTCTATATCGCGCCGGAGGATTCCCGGCAGCTGCTGCGCACCCATACCTCACCGGTGCAGGTACGGACACTGCTAGAGCGCGAGCTGCCGGTCTACATCATCTCGATCGGCCGCACCTTCCGCACCGACGAACTCGATGCCACCCACACGCCCGTCTTCCACCAGGTCGAGGGCTTGGCCGTGGATCACGGTCTGTCCATGGCGCATCTGCGAGGAACGCTGGATGCGTTCGCGCGCGCCGAGTTCGGTCCTTCCGCGCGCACCCGGATCCGGCCGCACTTCTTCCCGTTCACCGAACCGTCCGCCGAGGTCGATGTATGGTTCGCCGACAAGAAGGGCGGCGCCGACTGGGTGGAGTGGGGGGGCTGCGGAATGGTGCATCCAAACGTGTTGCGGGCCGCAGGAATTGACCCCGATATCTACTCCGGCTTCGCATTCGGGATGGGCCTGGAACGTACCCTGCAGTTCCGCAACGGCATTCCCGACATGCGCGACATGGTCGAAGGGGACGTACGATTCTCGTTGCCGTTCGGGGTGGGTGCCTGATGCGCCTTCCCTACAGCTGGCTGCGCGAGGTCGTTACGGCCGGCGCCCCGGGCTGGGATGTCTCCGCAGGCGAACTCGAGCAGACGCTGGTGCGCATTGGCCACGAGGTCGAGGAGGTCCTCACCCTCGGCCCGGTCGACGGCCCGCTGACCGTCGGGCGGGTGACCGGTATCGAGGAGCTCACCGGATTCAAGAAGCCGATCCGAGCCTGCCTGGTTGACGTCGGCCCCAACGCTGAAGGTCAGCAGCGCGAGATCGTCTGTGGAGCAACCAACTTCGTGGAAGGCGATCTCGTTGTAGCGGCCCTACCCGGGACTACCCTGCCCGGCGGGTTTGCTATCAAGGCCCGCAAGACCTACGGGCGAAACTCCGACGGAATGATCTGCTCGGCGGCCGAACTCGGTTTGGGCGCCGACCATTCCGGCATCCTGGTGCTGCCGCCCGGCACCGCCGAACCGGGGGCCGACGGCGCCGGGGTGCTCGGATTAGACGACGTGGTCTTCGATTTGGCCATCACCCCCGACCGCGGTTATTGCATGTCGGTGCGCGGCTTGGCCCGTGAGATCGCGTGCGCCTACGACCTGGACTTCGTCGACCCGGCGGATGTGAAGCCGTTGCCGGTCGAAGGGGAGGCTTGGCCGCTGACGGTGCAGGCCGAAACGGGCGTTCGCCGGTTCGCGCTGCGCCCGGTCACCGGGATTGATCCCGCTGCGGTGTCGCCATGGTGGCTGCAGCGCCGACTGCTGCTATCCGGCATCCGCGCGACCTCCCCGGCAGTGGATGTGACCAACTACGTGATGCTGGAACTGGGCCACCCCATGCACGCCCACGACCGCAACCGCATCATCGGCGGCTTCGGTGTGCGGTTCGCCCGGCCTGGCGAGACAGTCGTCACACTC
>JBEKNM010000443.1:0-4451 GCA_049522835.1 Mycobacterium sp. | reverse complement strand
GCCGCCTACATCGAAGTCGTCACCGCCGCCTACGAGGCGCCACCGCTGTACAAGAAGCTGCACGAAAACGTCAAATCGTTCTACAACGTCCGCTAGGCCCGACGCGCCGAACGTGACAGACTCGCCGTCGAACGCTGGCATCTCGTAGGCGTCAAACGGCTCGTCAGGTGGTGGCTGTCCGTGAAACCGGGCATTCACCTGCACTCTGCGGCGTTCAGCTTTTAGGCGGGTCGTTTGAATACTTCGGTTGCAAACAGTGGACCCCAGAACGAACGTTGACCTCGCATCGCTCGCCGACGAACTGGACGCCGAGGCGCTGCGCAATAGCGCCGGCCGCGAGCTGTTCACCAATCCGGCCAAGACAATTGCTGCGCGCATGTCCGGTCGCCAGGTGGCGCTGACCGGAGATTGTGCCGCGACGCTGGCGCTGGCCCGACATGGGAGTTCGACCCTGCTGCGGATCGCGCACCGGATGGTCGCCGCCGCCGGGCTGGCGGATGCGGTGGTGGCGCTGCACGCGTCCAATGGATTCCAGGATGCCCCGTCTTCGGTGGATGCTCTCTTTCACGACGAAGAGATCGACGGACCGCTGCCCGAACGGCTGCGGGTGCTGGCTCTCACGTTGGCCGAGGACCGGACGGTGGTGGCCGCTCGGATCGCCGGGCTCGACGACATCTACTTGATCGCCGCCGGGGACGTGCCAGATGTGCCCGACCCGGCCGTTGGCCTGGCCGGGTCTGCCGCTTTGCGCGCGCCGACCGGCGCCGAGCGCGCCGAGCACCAACTGGCAATATTGGCGGTTCGGCTGGAAATGGCTGCGGTTTACTTGCGATTGGTGCGGGGATAGATAGACAGTGGAGCTGCTACGCGGAGCCGTACGGACGTACGCATGGGGATCGCGCACCACTATCCCCGAATTCACCGGGCGGCCGGCGCCTGCCGCTCACCCTGAGGCCGAACTCTGGTTCGGCGCACACCCGGGCGACCCGGCCTGGCTGGAGACGGAGAACGGCGAAGTTTCGTTGCTGGACGCGCTGGTCGCCGATCCGGAGGGGCAGCTCGGTCCCGGTTCGCGCGCCCGGTTCGGTGACGTGCTGCCGTTCTTGGTCAAGGTGCTGGCGGCTGACGAGCCGCTTTCGCTGCAGGCCCATCCGAGTGCCGAGCAGGCCGTCGAGGGATACCTGAGTGAGGAACGACTAGGGATTCCGGTGTCCTCACCGGTCCGCAACTACCGCGATACCAGTCACAAGCCCGAGCTGCTGGTGGCGCTGCAGTCGTTCGAGGCGCTGGCCGGATTTCGTCAGGCGTCCCGCACCACCGAGCTGCTGCGGGAGTTGGCGGTCTCCGACCTGGACCCCTACATCGAATTGCTGAGCGACCAGTCCGATGCCGACGGTCTGCGCGCCCTGTTCACCACCTGGATCACCGCACCCCAGCCCGCCATCGATGTACTGGTTCCCGCCGTGCTGGATGGCGCCATCCAGTACGTCAGCTCCGGCGCAACGAAGTTTGCGGCCGAAGCCAAAACGGTGCTGGAACTCGGCGAGCGCTATCCCGGCGACGCCGGTGTGCTGGCGGCGTTGTTGCTCAACCGCATCAGCCTGGCCCCCGGCGAGGCGATCTTCCTACCTGCCGGCAACTTGCACACCTATCTGCGTGGATTCGCAGTGGAGGTAATGGCCAACTCCGACAACGTGTTACGCGGTGGTCTTACCCCGAAGCACGTAGACGTGCCCGAGTTGCTGCGGGTACTGGACTTCGCCCCCACCACTGAAGCGGAGTTGCGGCCACAGACCCTCCGCGAGGGGCTCGGGCTGGTCTATAACACCCCGACCGACGAGTTCGCGCTCGCATTGTTGACGCTCGAGGGTGATTATCTGCGTCACGAGGTAGACGCATCGTCCAGCCACGAGGGCCCGCAGATCTTGTTATGCGCCGAGGGTGCGGCGACGGTCCACGTGAAGTCCGGGTCGCTCGCGCTAGAACGAGGTATGGCTGCTTGGGTAGCCGCCGACGACGGCCCGGTCCGGCTCGTCGCGCAAGAGCCCGCCAAGCTGTTCAGGGCGACCGTCGGGTTGTAACGGCGACTCGGCCGCTGTCCCTCCCAGCTTTCCGGCGCTCACGCAACCAGATCCGCATATTGTGGCGCATAGCACGGGCGATTATCCCCGGCGGCGGCACCATGTACAGGCTGTCCAGTAGCGACAACCGGCGTAAAAACCATTCGGCGACAACGGGTTCGGACTCGGCCGCCCCGAGGAACTGGTCGAACAGCGTACCGACGGGTCGCCACCAGCGGGGGATGTGCTCGGTGCCGGCATGGTGGAAGCTGATGTCGCCGATCGCGTTCATGATCCACACCGGGTAGGTGGTCTTGGCGGTGGCCCGATTGAGTTGGCCGGCTAGGTCCCCGTCCGGGAATTCCAGCGTCTTTTCCAAAGCCCTTTGCAGATGACCGGCCTGCAGCGAGGTCATCGTCATCCCCTGCCCGAAGGTGGGGTTGAAGCTGGCTACCGCGTCACCGAACGGGATGATGCCGGCCGGAAAGCGGTCCAGCTTGTCGTAGCGGCGCCATCTGGCGACCGGAAAAGCGTGGTATGCGGGCTCGCCCAGAGGTGTGGCCTGCGTCAGCGCGGCGGTGAAATGGGCGGGAAGCAGCGTGTCGGCCAGCGCGCGCATATCGGTGAAGGTCCTTGGTGGTTTGGCGTTGGCCACCCCGAAGGTGGTGAGCACCCAAGTGCCGTCCTCGTAGCACAGCATGCCGAGCCCTAGCGACTGGTCGTGCGAGGCGCCGGCGACCACCACCTTTTCCGCGATGAGGCCGTCCGGGATGCGGAACTGCGCAGTGGCGTAGTTGATGCCGATCTCCACGGTGTCTTCGATTGGCGGCTGGAATCCCCACTGCGCCAACCACACCGGCAACCGGGCGCCGCGGCCTGCCGCGTCGACCACGAGGTCGGCGCCGATAAATTCTGGGCGATCTGGGCATTCCGGGTCGCCGCTACCGCGGGCATCCAACAACACACCGGTGACCCGCTGCCGGGCACGGTCGAATCGTGGCTCGGCGACAGAGCTTCGCACGATCTCGACGTTTTCGATGTCACGGACTCGTCGCCGCAGCTGCCATTCCAGATGCGGCCGGCTGGGTACATAAGCAGTGAATTCCTCGCGCAGGCTGCGCCCCGTCCCGAGAACGTGGCCTGCAGCCCCCAGGTGGATGCAGTCCGGCCGGTTTTTCAGGATCGGCACACCCGCGGCCACCATGTCCTTCAGCAGGCCCGGGAACAAGCTCTCGAACTCCTTTGCTCCGCGTGCCATCAGCAGATGTAGATGCCGGTCCTGCGGAACTGTCGCGCGGTTTGCCGGTGCAGTCGACAGCTCGTCGCGCTCGTAGACCGTCACCTTGGAATAAAAGTCCGAGAGCACCCGCGCGGCGCATAAGCCCGCGATGCTTGCCCCGATGACCACGGCGTGGCCCCTGGCGTTATCCCCACTGGACGGCATCTGCGCAGAGTACCCACTACTGTGCGGTCACAGTAGGTGACGAAAAGGACGGGTAGATGGCCGGTCGATGGCGGATAAAGTCGGTTGAGCAATCGATCGCCGACACCGACGAGCCGGACACCCGGCTGCGTAAGGAACTCACCTGGCGTGACTTGGCGGTGTTCGGGGTCGCGGTGGTTATCGGCGCCGGTATTTTCACGGTTACTGCGTCGACGGCCGGCGATGTCACCGGACCGGCTATCTCGATCTCGTTTGTGATCGCAGCAGCCACCTGCGCCCTGGCAGCGCTGTGCTATGCAGAATTCGCTTCGACGCTGCCGGTGGCGGGAAGTGCATACACCTTCTCCTATGCCACCTTCGGCGAATTCATCGCCTGGATCATCGGCTGGAACCTGCTACTGGAGTTGGCGGTCGGTGCCGCTGTGGTGTCCAAAGGCTGGTCGAGCTACTTGGGTACAGTGTTCGGATTCGGTGGCGGCACAATTACTCTCGGTACTCTCGGTACTCTCGGATCGACTACTTTCGGATCGATCCAGATCGACTGGGGTGCGCTGCTGATCGTCTCGGCGGTCGCGATCCTGCTCGCCCTGGGCACCAAGTTGTCATCAAGGTTTTCCACGGTGGTCACCGCCATCAAGGTGTCGGTGGTGATCTTGGTTGTGGTGGTCGGCGCGTTCTACATCAAGGCGGCCAACTACTCGCCGTTCATTCCCAAGCCGGAAGCCGGAAGCGACCAACGAGGGATCGACCAGTCGGTGTTGTCGCTGTTGACCGGGGCGCACAGCAGCCATTACGGCTGGTATGGCGTATTGGCAGGGGCATCGATCGTGTTCTTCGCATTCATCGGTTTCGACATCGTGGCCACCATGGCCGAGGAGACCAAGAACCCCCAGCGCGACGTCCCGATAGGGATCCTGGCGTCGCTGGGGATCGTGACGATTCTCTAC
>JBEKNM010000442.1:0-4452 GCA_049522835.1 Mycobacterium sp. | reverse complement strand
GCCCATCGCGGTGATCTCCGCATGGCTAGGGCACGCGTCGAAGGCCTTCACGATGGCCACCTATGTGCACTCGCAACCCGAGGCGTTGAGCATCGCGGCGCAGAGTTTCGCGCGAGTTGTGACAAACCGTGACAATTCCCGGTGAGTCGAACACCTGGTCGGAGCGGTAAATAGCCTCTGATCCTGGTGGCAGGTACTGGATTCGAACCAGTGTAGGCGTTAGCCGACGGATTTACAGTCCGCTCCCATTGGCCGCTCGGGCAACCTGCCGCCTAGCAGGTTACAAC
Organism: Mycobacterium sp.; assembly: GCA_049522835.1. GTDB lineage: Bacteria > Actinomycetota > Actinomycetes > Mycobacteriales > Mycobacteriaceae > Mycobacterium. The sequence goes on along the minus strand of JBEKNM010000442.1, from coordinate 4,165 downwards.
GAGCGGGTAGACAGGGCACAAATGGCTATCACCGAAGAAAGGGACGGATCGAATGGCTGACTCATCGTTCGACATCGTCAGCAAGATCGATCGGCAGGAGGTTGACAACGCGCTGAATCAGGCCGCCAAGGAGCTGGCCACGCGATTCGACTTCCGCGGCACCGACACCAAGATCGCGTGGAAGGGCGAGGAGGCCGTCGAGTTGACGTCGTCCACCGAGGAGCGCGTCAAGGCTGCCGTCGACGTCTTCAAGGAGAAACTGATACGCCGCGACATCTCGATGAAGGCCTTCGACGCCGGCGAGCCGCAGGCTTCCGGCAAGACCTACAAGGTCACCGGCACCCTCAAACAGGGCATTAGCAGCGAGAACGCCAAGAAGATCACCAAGCTCATCCGCGACGACGGACCCAAGACCGTCAAGACCCAGATCCAGGGCGACGAGGTGCGCGTCACCAGCAAGAAGCGGGACGATCTGCAAGCCGTCATCGCGATGCTTAAGAAGGCCGACCTGGACGTGGCGCTGCAGTTCGTCAACTACCGGTAGCAGACCCCGCCCGTCAGGTCCGCGGCGAGCGTCACGCTCGGCGGTCAACAGCATTCACCTCGTGCAGTAGAATGGACTGCACGAAGTGAACGTAGGAGCGCCTGCCATGACCACTGTGACCGTCAAGAAGACCACGGTCGCCGAGCTGACCGACGCCAACCGGCACGTCCGCGAGAGCGCCCACGCCGTCGGGGTCGCGCTGTCGTCGGTCTCGGTGTACACCGAGCCCGCCGTCGCACGAGCGGTACAGGCCGAGCACAACCTCTACGCCCGCATCAGCACCGAGTTCGGCATGCTGACCAGCACCGAAGCCGGCAAACGGATGGGGTCGCGGTCCAGCGCCCCGCGCAACCTCGCCACCACCGCGCGCCGCAACAAGGCGCTGGTCGCGGTACGGCGGGGCAGCTACCTTTCCTACCCGGGGTTCCAATTCGGGACGGACGGGAAACCCCTCGCCGTCATCGCACGCCTGCGTGAGGTGGCGGGGGCCAACGGCTGGTCGGAGGCGGGCCTGGTGCAGTGGCTCTGCTCGCCCACCACCTACCTGGACGGCGACCGGCCCGTGGATTGGCTCGCCACCGACCCCAACCGCGTCGTCGAAGTGGCAGCGGAGGCCTTGGCCGTCTCGTGGTGAGGCGACCACCGGACCCCTTCGACCCGGCCACCGCCACCCTGCCGGCGGGACACCTGCTCTACCGCGTCCTATCGGCCACCCGAACCGCCACCGATTTCAACCCCGGCATCGGCGCCAGGACCCGGTTCGGCTTCTTCGGCAAGCCCGGCGAGCCCGGCGAGCCCGGCGAGCCCCTAGTGCCGATCATGTACGCCGCCGACACCGAAGACGCAGCCATCGCCGAGACGCTGTTGCACGACATCCCGGCCGGGGGCGGACTGCTCCCCTACGACCAATACGCGGGCAAAGTGCTCGTCCGGCTGAAAGTCACGCAACGCCTGCGCGTCGCGGTCCTGCACGGCACCGGGCTCCGGCGCCTTAAGATCACCGCCGACGAGCTCACCACCAGCCCGGCATCCAGCTATGACGCCACGGTGCGCTGGGCCGAGGCGGCCTACAACGCCGGGTTGGAGGGGCTGGTGTGGATGTCCCGCAAATGCAACGACGCCAAGGCGTATGTCTTCTTCGGCGACAGGTGCGCCCAAGCATTCACCCAGGACCCGACCCACGCACGCATCTTCGCCAGCCCGGCCGACCAAATCTGGCTGATCGACCGGTGCGCACCCCTGCATGTCGACGTACTCATGGAGCCGTTGTGACGGATTAGCGGGCCGCCACCCCAACCAACCGCTGGGTATCTAGTCTGGTGACGGGTCCCACAATTCAAGCGAGGTTCACGATGACCGTGACTCCCAAGGAAGCCGCCGGTCGCACACCGGCTGAGGCCGACTACTTTGACGTCGTCATCATCGGGGCCGGTATCTCTGGCCTCGGCGCGGCGTATCGGATCACCGAGCGCAATCCCCACCTGAGCTACACCGTCTTGGAGCGGCGCGAGCAGATCGGCGGTACCTGGGATCTATTTCGGTACCCCGGGGTGCGCTCCGACAGCAGTATCTTCACGCTCAGCTTTCCCTTCGAGCCGTGGACCCGGAAGGAAGGGGTGGCCGATGGCGTCCACATACGCGAGTACCTAACCGCCACCGCGCACAAGTACGGCATCGACCGCCATATCCAGTTCAACAGTTATGTCCGCGCAGCGGACTGGGATTCGTCCACCGACACCTGGACGGTCATCGTCGAGCAAGACGGCGCACAGAAGCACTACCGCGGCCGGTTCGTGTTCTTCGGCACCGGCTACTACAACTACGACGAGGGCTACACCCCTGATTTCCCCGGTACCGAGCAGTTCGCCGGCACCGTCGTGCATCCTCAACACTGGCCAGAAGAGCTGGACTACAGCGCCAAGAGGATCGTGGTGATCGGCAGCGGAGCCACCGCGGTCACGCTGATTCCGTCGCTGGCCGAGCGGGCTGCAAAAGTGACGATGCTGCAGCGCTCGCCGACCTATCTCATGGCGGCGTCCAGATACAGCAAGTTCGCCTGGGCCAGTCGGAAAGTATTGCCCCGCAGAATTTCCCACCTGGTCATCCGGATGTACACCGCCGCACTAGCGGAGGCGCTGTTTTGGTTCTTGTCCCGCAAGATGCCGGGGTTGGTGAAGTGGCTGGTGCGGCGCAACGCGATCAACAACCTGCCCGACGGCTACGACATCGACACGCACTTCAAGCCCCGGTACAACCCGTGGGATCAGCGGATGTGCCTGATCCCCGACGCCGACCTGTACAACGCCATCACACAGGGCCGCGCCGACGTGGTGACCGACCACATCGATCATTTCGACGCCACCGGTATCGCGCTCAAATCCGGCGGGCACCTCGATGCCGACATCATCGTCACCGCCACCGGACTGCAACTGCAGGCGCTGGGCGGGGCCACGATCAGCTTGGACGGCACCGAGATCGATCATCGGGACCGCTTCGTCTACAAGGCGCACATGCTCGAGGACGTGCCCAACCTGTTCTGGTGCGTCGGCTATACGAACGCGTCCTGGACATTGCGCGCCGACATGACGGCCCGCGCCACGGCGAAACTGCTGGCGCACATGGGCTCTCATGGCTACACGCACGCCATCCCACAGCGAGGCGACGAGCCGATGGCCGAGAAGCCGGCTTGGGACATCCAGGCTGGCTATGTGAAGCGGTCGGTGCACGAACTGCCCAAGTCGGGCACCAAGCGGCCGTGGAACGTGCGGCAGAACTACCTCGCCGACGCCATCGACTATCGGTTCGACCGTATCGAGGAGGCGATGGTGTTCGGCCGCGTCGCTCAGCAGGCGCCTGTAGCCGGTTGAGCCTGGGTAATCCCAGACTAAGGATTAACTGCTACTAAATGTGAGGTTTCGGCAATACGCTGGGCCTCATGGCAGCAGACAAGCGCGAACCCAAAGTCGTTGTCCTTGGTGGCGGTTCCTGGGGAACCACCGTGGCGTCAATCTGCGCGCGCCGCGGACCGACGCTCCAGTGGGTGCGTTCGGAGGTAACGGCCAAAGACATCAACGAGCATCACCGCAACAGCCGATACCTCGGCAACGACGTCATCCTGAGCGACACGCTGCGCGCCACCACGGACTTCGCGGAGGCCGCCAACTCCGCCGATGTCGTCGTCATGGGCGTCCCCTCGCACGGTTTCCGGGGTGTGCTCACCGAGCTGGGCAAGGAACTGCGGCCATGGGTGCCGGTGGTGTCACTGGTCAAGGGGCTCGAGCAGGGCACCAATATGCGGATGTCGCAGATCATCGAGGAGCTGCTGCCCGGTCATCCGGCAGGCATCCTGGCCGGGCCGAACATCGCGCGTGAGGTGGCCGAGGGTTATGCGGCCGCTGCAGTGCTGGCAATGCCCGACCAGCACCTGGCGACCCGGCTGTCGGGATTGTTCCGCACCCGGCGGTTCCGGGTCTACACCACCGACGACGTCGTCGGCGTCGAGATGGCCGGCGCGCTGAAGAACGTGTTCGCCATCGCCGTCGGGATGGGCTACTCGCTGGGTATCGGCGAGAACACCCGCGCACTGGTGATCGCGCGCGCGCTGCGGGAGATGACGAAGCT
>JBEKNM010000441.1:0-4455 GCA_049522835.1 Mycobacterium sp. | reverse complement strand
CCGGTGGGTCACCCGCAGGCCGTCCTTGAGCAGCTGCTCGGCCCGGTCGGGCTTACCGTGGCGCCACCAGCCAACGCCTATCGCCCACAGTGCTAGTCCCCGATACACCGACTCGCCGTGGGATTTCGAGAGGGCGAGCGCCTTTTCCTGCCAGATCAGAGCCCGGCCGATTTCGCCCTGAAATTCCAGCGCCCATCCCAACGCCAGCATGGCCGCAATCTGCACAGAGGGCTCGTCGCACGTGTCGAGGGCATGCTCGAATCGAGTGCACGCTCGGTCGAATTCACCGCTGAACAGGGCAGTGAACCCGTCGGCGACGTCGATCATGGCGTGCGCCATTGGGTCAGCCATCTGCTCGACCAGGGCTTGTCCCTCTGCCACCAGGGCCGTCGCGGCGGGCAGGTTGCCCTGCAGCAAGGTGATCCGCACATCTCCGTAGAGCGCTCTGATCCGCTCCATGGTCGGCTCGGGCGGTGCCGCGGCGAGCGCGCGGTCCAGCCAGCGGCGCGTTTCACTGAGCGTGCCGAGGGCGATCCCAAACGAGCAAAGGGTGCCGGTGATCTCAAGTGCGATCGCGGGGGAGTCGGTCAAGCTGAACCTGAGCGCATTCCGTAGATTGGCCCTCTCCCGCTCGAGCCGCTTCATCCAATAGAGTTGCCGAGGACTGAACCACTCTGTCCCTGCGTCGCTCACCAACCGCCGGTACCAATCTCGGTGCCGCCGCTGAAGTGCGGGGTATGTGTCGGTCTGCTGGATTTTTTCCCGGCCGTAATCCCGAAGAGTCTCGAGTAACCGGAAGTGGACCACGCCGTCGGATTCCGTTCGGAGCAGAATCGACTTGTCCACCAACGCGGTCAACAGATCAAGAAATTCGCCGGGCGTCAGGTCGCCGCCGCAAATATCTTCTGCCGCTTCGAGTTCGAAGCTCCCGGCGAACACCGATAGCTGGGTCCAGAGCTGCTGTTCGGCCGCAGTGCACAGGTCATAGCTCCAACCGACACTCCAGCTCAAAGTCTGCTGCCGCGTCGGCGCACCTCGACTGCCGCGAGTCAGTAGCGTGTACCGGTCGTCCAGCCTCTCCAGGATCTGCTCCGGCGACATCGCCCGCAGCCGCGCCGCTGCCAGCTCGATGCCTAGCGGCAGCCCGTCCACCTTGGCGCAGATGCCGGCCACGGCCGCCGTATTGTCGTCGGTGAGCTCAAATTCTGGCACCGCCGCGGCGGCCCGTTCGACGAACAGCGCCACCGCGTCAAAGCCCGGTAGCCCGTGCAGCGTCGGCTCGGCGTCCGCGTCCGGAAACACCAGTGGTGATAGCCGCAGCACGCATTCCCCGCCAATGCCCAGGGTCTCGCGGCTGGTGGCGAGGATCCGCAGCTCGGGGCAGGCCCGCAGCAGCGCCTCGGTCACCTTGGCCGCCTCCTCCACCACTTGTTCGCAATTGTCGAGGACCAGAAGCAGCTTGCGCGAGCAGAGGAAGTCGATCAAGACCTCGCGCAACGATCGGGCCGAGTCATCGCGCACACCCAGAGTGGCAGCCACGACCTCGACGAGCAGCGACCCGTCGCGCAACTCGCCCAACTCGACCAGCCACACACCGTCACCAAACACTCGCCGCGCCTCGATCGCGGCCCGCAGCGCCAGCCGCGTCTTGCCGACCCCGCCGATCCCGGTCAACGTCACCAGGCGCGACGCCGACAGCAAGCTCTTCATTTCGGACAACTCGGTGCGGCGACCGACGAAGCTCGTCAACTCCAGCGGAAGGTTGCCGATCAGAGGGCGCGCACCGGCCGCTATTACCCGTGCTTCAGGTCGGCCGGCCTCCGGTTCGGGCCGCAGTGCCATTTCGTCGACGGTAAAGCCGAGCCGCCGCTGTATCCGCTGGATTTCCTCACCCAACGACGCGGCGGACGGTCGATCGTCCTGGTCACGCGACATCGCCCTTTCCACGACCATGGAGATGTCGTCAGGGATACCGCTCTCGCGCAGGTCGGGCGCCGACTCACTGGCGATGCGCAGAAACTGCGCCACCATCTGTTCGCCGCTGCGGCGCTCGAACGCGGCGTGACCGGTCAGCGCGGCGAACAGCGTCGCGCCGAGCCCGTACACGTCGGAGGACCGGCTGGGCGGATCACCGCTGAGGACTTCGGGCGCGGTGAACGCCGGCGAGCCGGTAAAGCTGCCGGCGGCGGTCTTGAATCCACCGGGAACGTGGGCGATTCCGAAGTCGCCCAGGGCCGGCTCCCCGTAATCGGTGAGCAAGATATTGGCCGGCTTGACGTCTCGGTGCAGGATCCCGTGCCCATGCGCCGTGTCGAGGGCACCGGCCATCTTCACCCCTAGTCGCACTACCTCGTCCAGCGGAAGGGTACCGAGCCGGCGGATCCGCGCCTCCAGGGAACCTTGCCGGTGGTACTGCATCACCAGATACGGGTAACCGCTCGCCGTTTCACCGACCTGCAGCACGCCCACGACGTTCGGGTGGCCGGTGAGCCGACCCATCGCGCGCTGCTCACGCATAAACCGTTCGCGCTTCTCATCGAGTTTGGCGGTCAGCACCTTCACCGCCACCGTGCGGTCCAGCGCGAGCTGAGTACATCGATAGACAACGCCGAAACCCCCACGACCGACCTCTTCGGCATAGCTGAATCCGGCCGCACTCAACTCCGTGACGACGGCAGAACCAACGTCGCGCTGGGTCCTGAACGGGTCGTTGTTCATCATCGGCTCCCTGCGATGTGCTCGAGCATAGCCCCCCGAGCAAACGACCCGATGGCATTCAACAGTGCCGGGGCGAGCCTTCAAACGCGTCGGGCAGGACGCCCAACCCGTTTCCCGGTGCGCTGGTCGACGGGCTGCGCCACACCCACACCTCGCCAACTCCGATGCCAGCGTCTACACGTTGGTCAGCGGAACACCGCCGTGCCTCGTCGCGACGACATGGCAAGGTGACATTCGTGACCAACATCGTCGATGCCAAGAACGATCTGCGGGAAGTCAGTACTCCGAAAGGCGCTTTGCGCTATTACGACTCCGGTCCCGATTCCGGTTCGGTGCTGCTGTTCCTACACGGTTCCGGCCCCGGGGTCACCGGTTGGCGCAACTTCCGCGGCGTGCTGCCCACCTTTGCCGAACACTTCCGCTGCCTGATCCTGGAATTCCCGGGCTTCGGGGTCAGCCCCGACTTCGGGGGCCACCCGATGGTCACTGCGCAACGCATCGTGCTGCCGTTCCTGGACGCACTCGGCGTCGACAAAGCCCACATCGTCGGCAACTCGATGGGCGGCGGCGTCGGCATCAACTTCGCCATCCAGAATCCGGAGCGAATCGACCGACTGGTGACGATCGGAGGCATCGGTACCAACATCTTCAGCCCGAGCCCCTCTGAGGGCATCCGGTTGCTGCAGGAATTCGTCGAGGAACCGACTCGGCAGCGCCTGGTCGACTGGCTCAAAGCGATGGTGTACGACCAGTCGCTGGTCACCGACGAACTGATCGAGGAACGCTGGCAACTGGCCACCGACCCGCAGACCCTGGCCGCCGCGCGGCGCATGTACGGAAAGGCGGCATTCGCTGCGATGACCGCGGCGATGGAGTCTGCCGACAGACCGATGCCGTGGGCGATGATGCACAAGGTCGCGACGCCTACTCTGCTGACGTGGGGCCGAGACGACAGGGTGAGCCCGCCCGATATGGCGCTCATCCCGATGCGCACCATCCCCAACGCGGAACTTCACATATTCCCCAAATCCGGGCACTGGGCGATGATCGAGGCCAAAGCGGCCTTCGAAAGCACTGTGCTGGGATTTTTGACCCGCGAATAGCTATCGCTGAGTGGCGCCCGCGTCGACAGGCAGAGTCACCGCGGTGATGTAGCGCGCCTCGTCGGAGGCCAGGAACAGCGCGGCATTGGCGACATCCACCGGGTCTATCCACGGCACTGCGAGCATGTTCATCCTGCGGGCCGCTTCGGCGAATTCGGCACGCGTGGGCGCCCGGCCCAAGTCGGGACGGAAGGCGCTACTGACGGCATCGTTCTGGATCATCGTGGACATTGGTTGGGTGAATGCAGTTCGCCCGAATGTTGTGCGGCGCAAGTTCTTGGGCCAGGCTGCGCATCAGGCCAACCACACCGTGCTTGGCGGCGGTGTAGTGCGCGACGCCGACCAGCCCGCGCAATCCGGCAATGGAATTGGTCAGGATCATCGCGCCGGCGCCACGCGCGATCAGGTGCGGCGCACCCGCCCGGCAGGTATGCCACACCCCGGTGAGGTTGACGTCCAGCATGGTGCGCCAGTCGCCTTCTTCCAGGTCGACCGCCATGCCGCGGGACGTGATCCCGGCGGTCGTGCACACCACGTCCAGCCCGCCGAACCGCTCGACGCGGTCGGTGGCGGACTGCATAGCGGTGAGGTCACGAACGTCGACGATTTCGGTGTGCACCCGTCCGCCGGCCTC
>JBEKNM010000440.1:0-4459 GCA_049522835.1 Mycobacterium sp. | reverse complement strand
CTCATCGACTGGATACGCGTCTGGTGAGAGGCGCTCGCAAACCGATATAGCCGAGCACCAGCCCGGTCCCGATCTCGCCGGCGACGGTGAGCCACGAGAACCACGTGACGTTGATTCGCGGTCCAGAAGTGAAGCTGTCTTGATAACTGGGCAAAAAAGGCAGCAAATGCGCGCATGTGAAAAGCGCGGTGCTGCCGAAACCCACGACGATCGCCGCCTCGGAAGCCCATCGGTGTTGGCGTAAGACCTGTACGACCGCGGTCACCACGAAGACCCCTTGGATCATCCCGCCAATCATGATCGACGGGGCGTCGCGGCGGTCGCGGCCATCGGGTTCCTGACCCGTTACACACGGGGATCTTGAACGGCTCTTGAATCAGTCTCAAGGCATCGGATTGTTCCGAACCTCCTCCAGGTTCGGAACTTTTCCGTTTGGGACTGTTAGCCGTTGCCGTCGGCGGCGTCAGCCCCGCGTCGGCCCAAGCGTCGGCAACATGGTGCGGGGTAGATTGCGGGCATGGATCTTGACGGCAGGAAAGTCCTTCTCACCGGTGCGACTGGAGGCCTGGGGCGAGCGATCGCCAAAGCACTGGCGGCGCGTGGAGCGACGCTCGTCCTGAGCTCCCGCAAGGCGGAGGACTTGGAGCAGCTCGCCGGATCCCTCCCGGGCGTAGGGCACTTGACTGTTGTTTGTGACCTGGCCGAGGAAGGCGCGGCGCTCGCGTTGCTCGAGCAGGCCGGCGATATCGACGTGTTGGTCGCCAACGCGGCGCTTCCCGGGTCGGGCCGCCTGGACAGCTTCAGTCAAGACGAGATCGGCCGCGCGCTTCGTGTCAACCTCGAGTCGCCTGTACGCATGACCCGCGAGCTGCTGCCTGGCTGGCAGGAGCGCGGTAGTGGGCACTTTGTTTTCATCTCCTCTCTTTCAGGCTTCGTTTCTTTACCGCGGTCATCCATGTACGCGGCGACGAAGTTCGGCCTGCGAGGATTCGCACTGAATCTGCGAGAAGACTTGCGTGGCAGCGGCGTTGGGGTCTCGGTCATCTCACCTGGTGCGATTCGCGAGGCCGGGATGTTCGCGGACAGCGGCGCCCCGCCGCCACCCGGCATGGGCACTGGCACGCCCAAGCAGGTTGCTAATGCGGTCGTGCGCGCGATCGAGCGCGACAAGTCGGAAATTTCCGTGGCACCCATCCACCAGCGTGCGTTCGCCCGGTTCGCGATGCTGCTGCCGGAGATCTCCGGTCGAATTGCGGGCTCGGCCGCCGCAAAGGCCGCGGACGCGGTAGCCGCGGGTCAAACCGAAAAGCGGTAAGGCGCCGAGGGAAACTGTCGGCTATAGCTGGGCCCAGACCGATTTTGTCTTCAGGTAGGCCTCGATACCCTCTTGGCCGAACTCATGACCCCAGCCGGACTGCTTGTAGCCGCCGAACGGCACATCGTGGTCGAAGACCAACTGGCAGTTAATCTGGACGCTGCCCGCTTGCAGCCGCTTGACGATCCGATGCGCGCGGCCAACGTTTTCCGTGTAGGCGGTGGCGGCCAGGCCGTAGGTGGTGTCGTTGGCCATGGCCACGGCCTCGTCTTCGTCGTCGAACGGCAGGACGCTGACCACCGGCCCGAATATCTCCTGCTGGTACAGCCGCATGCCGGGGTCGACGTTGGTGAGCACCGTCGGGTGGACGAAGTAGCCCTTCCGGTCGAGCCGGTAGCCACCGGTGACCACTTCGACTCCGTCGCTCTTGCCCTCCTCGATGAAGCCCAGGACGCGGGTCAGCTGCTTCTGGCTGATCAGCGGGCCGCTGGCGCAGCCCTCCTCGCTGGGGGCGCCGAGCTTGAACGTGTTCGCCATCGCTGCAATGCCTTCCACGACCCGGTCGTACACCCCGCGCTGCACGAAAATCCGCGACCCGCACACGCAGCCCTGGCCGGAGTGTACGAAGATGCCGATCGACGCCCGCAGTATGGCGTTGTCCAGGTTGGCGTCGTCGAAGATCAGCACCGGCGACTTACCGCCGAGCTCGAGCATGACCTTCTTGAGGTTGCCTGCCGACGCCCGCACGATCTCCTTGCCGACCTCGGTCGACCCGGTGAAGGCGACCTTCTCCACGTCGGGATGCGCGGTGATCGCGGCGCCCGCGGTGTGGCCGTAGCCGGTCAGCAGGTTGACGACGCCATCGGGTACGCCGGCCTCGTGGATGAGCCTGTCGAGCAGCAGTGCCGACAGCGGCGTCTCCTCGGCGGGCTTGACCAGCATGCTGCAGCCGGCGGCCAGCGCCGGCGCGAGCTTTGCGCTGGCGTTGAAGATCGGGCCGTTCCACGGGAAGATCAGCCCCACCACGCCGTACGGCTCCTTGAGGGTGTAGGCGTGCATGCTCACGAAACTGTCCGACGCGATGCCGCTGGTCTTCACGTCGTACGCGGTGCCGTTGATCTTCGAACACCAGCCGGCGTAGTAGCGGAAGAACTCCGCGCAGGTTGGGATCTGCAAAGTGGCCTGCATCAACGGCATGCCGGTGTTGAGCGAGTCGAGCTCGGCGAACTCGTCGGCGAGCTGGTCTATCAAGTCCGCGATGCGCCACATGATCTTGGCCCGCTCGCGACCTGGCATCTGGGACCAGACGCCCGACTCGAAGGCGGCCTTCGCCCGCGCAACGGCGTCGTTGACCGCTTCTTCCCCGCAGTCGGTGAATTCGGTGATCAGCTCTTCCGTCGCAGGATCGATGATCGGAATGACATCACCGGACCCGGGGCGCTTCCGAATATCGTCCAATACCGTCTGCAGCGTCATCTGATCCCTTCCATATCGCCCCTCATCAAACCCAGCGCTCGATGCGCTCAAGTGCTGAGCACCTGCTTAGCATTGTGGGCGTGACGCGGTCAAGGGTGCGCACTCACGGATGACACAGTCGTGTCTAGCCGCGGATGCGGTTAGCAGAACCGGCCTTCCTGTCCCGCAGCAGCGCGAGGTCGCGCAGCTGCTGCGCGGTGGCAGGTCTGCTGGTCACCTGGGCGGGATTACCTGGCATGCGTGAACAAGGATGGGGCCGAGTAGTCAACATCGCTAGCCTGGTCGCGCTTGGCGCACCAGAGCGCAGCGCGTATGGGGCAGCCAAGGCGGCGCTGATCAGCGTCACCCGCGCGTGGGCGCTCGAGTTGGCTACGACCGGCATCACCGTCAACGCGGTGGCTCCAGGACCTACCGAAACCGAACTGTTTCGCGAAACAACGGGCCCGGTACTGACGATGAGATGCCTTGCCCTGCAATGGTTCCCATGCTGCGCTTCGGTCGAGCCGGCGAGATCGCCGCAGCGATTGCGTTCCTGCGGTCCGACGGTGCATCGTTCATCACGGGTCAGACCCTGTTCGTCGACGGCGGCGCGTCAATCGGATGACCGCTGACCTTAGAGCGATCCCCCACTGGCAACGGTTGATCGTATAGACCTGATAGCGCGCTGCGGTCAGCGCCCCCACCCCACAGGTCAATGCGGCGCCGGCACGGGCTTGGCAACCGCCGAGGAACGCATTTCAATGGAGTCATGCCCGCACCCGGGGTCTCCGATCCTCTGGATTGGGACGAGGCCGCGCACGCCGTTGCGGATGCGTACTTCGCGCACGAGTTGCATCCGCTCACCCGCTCGACCGCGGGGCAACGTGGCTGTCCAGGGCGCGGAGATCGGCCCGGTGCGGATCGTGCACCTCGGCTGGGGTGCTCCGGTGACGGTGGATACTACGCATCCCGGCGGCTACGCCGTGAACACTCCGGTCTCGGGTCACCTGGAGTCGCTGATCGGACATCACGAACTAGTGGCGACGCCGGACTGCGCGGCGATCTACCCTCCGGACACCCCCACCTCCTTAGGCGGTGGTCCGCGTCGCTCAGCGTCGTCGGCGTCCGATTCGACCGCGACTACCTACACCGGGAGATGTCGCGGCTGCTCGCCGAACCCTCACCCCGGCTGCCCGACCGCCTGGACCTGGCCCAACGACCCGCCGCGAACTGGCTGCAGCTCGTGCGGTCGCTGTCCACCCAATCGGTGACCGACCAGCATCCACTGGTTCGCGAGCAGCTTTGTAGCGCGATCACCACCGCGTTCGTTCTCGCGGCGCTACCGGATGCCGACGCCGGGCACCCACCGCTGAGGCCGCGCATCGTCAAACGGGTGCTCGATGAGATGCATGACGACCCAGGCCGACCATGGACGGCGAGCGATATGGCCGAGGTTGCCGGGGTCAGCATACGTCGGCTGCAGGAAGGCTTCCGGGACTATGTCGAGGCCAGCCCGCGCGAGTGCCTGACCGATATCCGTCTGGCCCGGGTACGCGCGGATCTGCTGCGCGGAGCCGACGGGTTGACGGTGGCCGACGTCGCGATGCGTTGGGGACTCATGCACACCGGCCGATTCGCCGCAGCCTATCGACGCACTTATGGCGAGTCGCCGTCGGAGACCCTGCGCGG
>JBEKNM010000439.1:0-4459 GCA_049522835.1 Mycobacterium sp. | reverse complement strand
AGCCGGATCGCTTGCAAGCGCCGCGGCGTAGTCGTTGACCGCCGAGACGTACTGGCTCGAGTTGTTGTACCGGAAGATGGCGTGGTCGTGATCGCCGGCGAAGCCGTTGTCGGCGAGGAAGCGACCGGCCGCCATGATGCTGTCGTAGAGCGAGAGGATGTCGCCACCGTCGCCATATTTGGCGAACGTCGACGGTAGGAACTGCATGGGACCTTGCGCTCCGGCGGAGCTCACCCCGACGATGCGGCCGAGGCCGGTTTCGACAAAGTTGATCGCCGCCAGGTAGTTCCAGCCGACGCCGGTCGCCGCCTCCGCTTCGCGGTAGGAACCGAGCAACTCATCGGCAGGCGCCGGCGGGTCGATGCGCCACGCAGGCAGTGTGTCTTTGGCTCCTCCCCTGCTCAGCGCGGTGAGGTGCCGCCGCGCGTCGACATTGCGGTCGTAGATTTCGAGGAGCGACGGCGGGATTCCCGGTCGCACGATCGGGTCCCACTCCGGGTGCCGTCCGAGGGCGCGGTAGGCCGCTTGCTGACGGTGCGCCGCCGCCACCAACACGCCCTCCGACGAGGACGGGTCGCGCAGTGCCTGCTCGTCGGCGGCCAAGTCGCCGGCGAGGAGCGCGGGGTCCGCAGCCAGCACCGGTTGCGCAGGGAGCGTGGTCGCTATCGGAGACGGGGTAGCAGCCCACGTTGCGGAGGGCACGGCGGTCGACGTTGATGCGGTCCATAACCTGGTGGACTCCAGGCAGGCGACAAGCCCCAACGTGATCACGACGACGAACAGCGTCGTGCTGCAACGCATCACGGGGGATCGGCGCGCGGGACCGTGCGTCGACCGCATACGGTTCGTGCTACGCATCCTTCTCCTTCGTTGCAACGACGTCCGCTACGTCTCGACCTCACCGCTGCCGTGTGCGAGCCGACGTCCCCGACACCTCGGGCCTCCTCGCGATCGTTACTCTCGACCCCGACGCTACTCAGACGTCGGCCGCAGCGGTAGAAAGGTTGGGCAGGTATGCCGGATCCTGAAACCGACAAGTCCTCGCCGGTCTCGGCGCCAAGGTTCGAACCCGATGCGGGCTGGGTTCCCGCTGACGAGCGCGTGTTTGGCGTGGATCGGCGCACCATCGCGCCAACACTGGCGGTATTCGCGCTGGTCATCGTGATGTCGGTGGTGTTGCCCGTCGTCAACGCAAACGTGCCCTACGCCGACATCGTCAAAGCCGGTGATGTTGTGGAACTCCAAGGCGATGTGACATTCGTTCCAGAGACTGGCTGGGGTATCACATCCGGTGTCCGCGCTGGTAACGCCCCATTGTCCGGCGAGTATCCGGCGACCGCGACCGTCGAGGACAGGGCCGTGAAATTTACCGTCCACACGGCACCATTCGACGGAGACGCCAACAAACTGCTCGACCAGATCGAGACGACCTCCGATGCCGTCAACCACGGCCGTGGCGTCCAGGTGGCCGGCGCGCACACGACCATCGTCACCGATCAGGGCAAGCAGGGTGCGACAGCGCGGATCACAGGACCGCGCACCGCCGGCGTGGTCGCCGCCTTCGTATTCAATGGTCGCGGAGTTGAGGCTGTGGCGACCGGGCCGTCCGATACCGGCCCGGAGCCCACGGCCGCGGTTTTCCGAATGATCCGCAGCATCAGCCATCCCGGAGAGGGAAAGCAGTGACAACGACGCTTGCCGACCTCGATCGTACGCGCGACATCGCACTCGACCTCTCCGGCTGGGGCCGGCGGTTCACCTTCTACCAGCCACGCAACTTCGCGTTCTGGGGATACCTGGTGCTAGTGGGCACCGGCATGTTTGTCTTCGCATCCAGCATCACCCTCAAGTACGACGCCTACGGCCAGGCGATCGCGCTGGCGGTGACGTCATTCGCCATCTACGCCGCACTGTTCTGGTGGTTCACCCAGCACATCGATCACTACGCCAAACTTCCCGCCAAACTGATGGTCGTCGCTTTTCTGTGGGGCGGCTTCGCCGCCACCTGGGTGATGGCGGCTAACGCCAACGACTCGATCCTCGCCTTGTACGCAAAATCCTTCGGGCAGTCGTGGGCGCTGAACTGGGGTGCTGGGCTCTCGGCGCCGTTCACCGAAGAGACAGCGAAGGGTTCGGGGCTGCTGCTGCTCATCGCGTTGGCGCCACGGCAGGTACGAACCGCGTTCGACGGTTTGATCCTGGGCGCATTTATCGGCCTGGGATTCCAGATCATCGAGGACATCGCCTACGCTATGACGTCGGCTAGCTCCCAGTTCGGCGCGAATCAAATTGGGGCGTCGATAGACACCATCTTTCTCCGAATGGTCAGCGGCGTCGCCGCGCACATCGTATACAGCGCGATCTTCTGCGCCGGTCTGATATATCTGCTCGGCCGGCCCGCCGAACCCCGTCGTGTCGGGAGGGGTCTGCTACTGGTGGCCACACCGATACTGCTGCACGGCACATGGGACTCGCTGGCGGCCATCGGCAGCCGGAGTGCCCTGACGCTGGTGGGCCCGCTCATTACGGTGATCGTGATAGCGCTCGTCATCGCCGTGCGGGTTTACGAGTTGACCGTAAGGCGGGAACGGGACTTCGTGCGCGACGTCATGACCCCTGAGCAAGCCCGAAACGTAATCACCGCGGCTGAACTAGACGCAATGGCCGGAAACCGCAAGGCCCGCAAGGCTTACCGCAAGGCCAGCCGTAAACATCGCGAACGCAAACGCACCCGCTACGTCCTCAACGCCGCGTATGACCTCGCCGATGAACTGGCTGCCGCGCGCGGCGCGGATACCGACCGGGTGCGCTTCGCCCGTGCCGAGGTCGGCAGAATCCGCGCGGGCGTCCCGTCATCATGGTGAGCTCATTCCTTCGTTCCTTTGGCTTGCGTGCCCTCAGCGGTGTCGTGCATACCGGGCGCAATGAGGGCCTTCATGATTCGGCCAGCTCGGAGCGCGTCGAAGGCAGCCGGCGCACCAGGTAGTGGACTGATTACCGTCGTGAGGTCTGCAACCGTGATTTGTTGGGTGGCCAATAGGTGGATCGCACGATCGAATTCGTCGGTATAGATGTACGACCCCCGCACCGTAATCTCCTTGAGCAGGATCGTCGCCGAATCGAGGCCAGGGTCTGGCCCCGCCCCGACCACCACCAGAATGCCGCCGGGCCGTAGCAGTTTCAGCGCGGCAGAGGTGGCCGCGGCGCTGCCTGAGCATTCGAGCGCGACGTCGACCCCCAATCCGCGGGCGTCGCCTTGGGCTGCATCGGCGGCGAGCGACACAGCACGGGAAGCGGTCGCGAACTGGGCCCGCTGTCCCGCCGGCTCCATCAGAAGGATCTGTGCGGGCGACCTGAGGTCAGGCCGCCTCAAGCGTTCCTAGCTCGTCAGGGATTCGGCGCAAATGGCCGGGGAAGGCGGCCATCAGCGGTGCCAGCGCTCCATCGGCCTGCAGGCCCAGCGCCGTCTCCAAAGTGGCTTGGCGACAGAAGTTCGGCCGCCCGGACAGGCAGTAAACACAAGACCCGTCCACGTTGCCGTTTGGGTTGACCGTAACCCTTTGGCCCGCTGCCCAGTCCGCGACGTTGCCCCCGACTTCCGCGACCCGGCCGGTGGGCTCGTGTCCGAGAATGCAGTCGCCCCGGTACACCTGCGGCAACCGAGAAGCGTGCAGATCGCTGCCGCAAATGCCGCACAGATCGACTTCGACCAGTATCTGATCAGGCCGCAGCCTCGGGCGTGGCCGGTCCTGCAGCGCAATCCGCCGCTGTTTGGTAAGCACCACTGCGGGCATCGTCATCGTCAGCGAGCTCCGTGTCGTTTCGTTACGGCGTAAACGAATACGGTCCGAAGCGGCCCCAGGCGACGACGGCGGCGAGGACGAGTAGCACCGCATTCACAGCCACTTGTGGCGCTTCTTTGCGTCGAGCGTGCACCACGGCTGCGCCGGCCATCACCAGTATGAGCCCGACTGCAGCCAGCGGTACCAGTGTCGGGGCGATGTGAACTGCGGCCGGCAGGACTAGCCCGATGGCACCGAGAATCTCGGCCAGTCCGATCAATCGGATGCCGGTCGGGCTGAAGTCTTGCGCCCAGCCCTGGCCAGACGTGACCAGCTTGTCTTTGGGCACAAACTGTTTCATCAGTCCGCTTCCGGCGAAGACAACGGCTAGAACTATCGCGATAATCCATAGCGACAAATTCATGACGACCTCCTTAGTGACGAGAATGGGTAGGTTGGTTGGGACGCAAACGTTCGCTGAATGCCGCGCTAAGGCTGGCGATTTCGTCGTCGTGCAACGACAATGACCCAGCGCCAAGGTTTTCCGCGAGGTGATTGCGGCTGGTGGTCCCCGGGATCAGCAGCACGTTGTCCGCAATGGCCAATAGCCAGGCGAGGGCAACCTGGGCCGGTGTGACGCCGTGGCCGACGGCGATGCCAGTGACGACCGGATTGGT
>JBEKNM010000438.1:0-4460 GCA_049522835.1 Mycobacterium sp. | reverse complement strand
GCATTGTGTTGGGCGTGACCGGCGCCACAGGCGCGGTGCTGGGCATCCAGCTGCTCCGTCGACTGCAACAGTGTCCCGATGTGGAGACGCACCTGGTGCTGTCGCGGTGGGCGCGGGCAACTATCCACCTGGAGACGGAGTTGTCGGCACGGGACGTCGAGGGATTAGCCGACATCGTGTATTCGTGGGACGACCAGGTAGCAGCGATCTCGTTATGCCGATGGGTTGATTGCCCGGGCAGCCGACGTCACGTTGAAAGAGCATCGACGACTGGTGCTGGTGCCGCGCGAAACCCCGCTCAGCCAGATTCATCTCGACAATATGCTGGCATTGGCTCGAGTGGGCGCCAGCATCGTGCCGCCCATGCCGGCGTTCTACAACCATCCGGCCGCCCGACGATGGGATGGCGTGCCAGGCGCGAACGCCTCGAGCCTTCAGGTGGTGAACGACTAATGGCCAGAATTTACGATCTCCGGGAATATCTGCAGGTGCTGGAATCACTCGACGATGTCGCGCATATCGATCGTCCTGTCAGCGCCGTGCTGGAAGCGGCCGCGATCACCCGGCGATCAACCGAACAGGGCTGGCCGGCCCCATTGTTCGACAACATTCAGGAAACGGGTCCTGGATTTCGCCTGCTTGGAGCTCCGGGTGCGTTGTCCAGTCATCCACGGTATCCCTTGGCGCGCGTTGCACTTTCACTCGGGCTATCACAGGACGCGAACGCGCAAGAATTGGTCGAGCACCTGGTAGCGGTGCATGGAAAGGCCCCGATTCCGCCAAAGCTGATCTCAGCGGATTCAGCTCCCTGCAAGCAGAACGTTCTGCTGGGCGCCGCCGCGACGCTTAATCGATTTCCGATTCCGCTGGTGCACCAAGATGATGGCGGCCGCTACCTCAACACCTGGGGGATCATCGTCGCGCGAACCCCCGACGGGCGATGGACCAACTGGTCGATCTCGCGGATCATGACGGTCGACGACCGCCACATGACCGGCTTGTTTTTGCCGCAGCAACATATCGGCATGATCTGGGCGGAATGGGAGAAGATCGGTAAGCCAATGCCGTTCGCCGTCGTACAAGGCGGTGACCCCGGCGTGGCGGTGATCGGCGGGATGCCCATTCCGGCCGAGGTGGATGAAGGAACCTTTCTGAGTTCGCTTTACGGCGAACCCGTCGAAGTAGTCAAGTGCGAGACGAACGATCTTGATGTGCCCGCGGGCGCCGAAGTCGTCATCGAGGGCCATGTTTCGATTACCCGCGATGCCACCGAAGGCCCGTATGCCGAATTCCACGGATACGCGCTTCCGGAGACTTCCCCGGAGGCGGTATACACGATCGAGGCGATCACTTACCGCGACGACCCAATCTGGCCGATTAGTGCCACCGGGCGCCCACCCGATGATTCGCAGATCGCCCCGGCGGTTGGAGTATCGGCCGAAGTGCTCGCACTGCTGCGCAATGCGGGCCTACCCATCACCACCGCCTGGCTGTTGGTGGACACGGCTTGTCATTGGATGGTCATCACCGTGGCGCGGAACTGGCGCGATCGGCTGCCGGAAACTAGCACAACCGAATTCGTGCATCGGATCGGGGAGCTGATGAGTACCAGCCGGGTCGGTCACATGTGTCCGGTGACCTATGTGCTCGATGACGACATCGACCCGTCGGACTGCTCCGATGTGCTATGGGCTCTGGGCACCCGGATACATCCGAATCTTCGCCAAGAGCACTGGCCGGTCCCTATCCTGCCGTGGTATCAGTGCTACACCGAAGAGGAGCGGCACAGCGGGCGGGGGCCGATCGTCGTGCACGACGGGTTGCTCGCATCGATAGAGGATGGGCGTGCGCGCCCAGCGACATTCGACAATCTCTACCCATCCGAGATCCGTCAACGTGTCCTCGCCGCCGAGCGATGATCCAGCGCCTTGAACGCTGAATGGTCCGCGACGGTTCGATCCCGCTGCGGACCGAGCCCGGTCGACGAGCCTGCGCAGTGTGGGCCTATCGGGTCAGTGCGCTGGAGATCTGCCACAGGCGTTCGGCGTTGTCCAGGTCAAGCACGTATGGCGCAACGCCGGCGGTGTGCTCGGCGCGCTCGTTGATTTGTAGAGCCTGGGCGCAGTCTTCGTAGTAGCGCCCGGTGACACCCTCCACATCGGGACTGGCCGCCAGCAAGACCGATGTTGCGGCGCCTTGCTCGATCGTCTTGACCGGCGGGAGCCGCAGGGTTGTCCTTTCCCCGAAGGCCGCCAGGTCGTCGGCGCCGATGTGTCGGGCAAGTGCGGTACTGGCAACGTTGCCCGGCATCACAGCGTTAACTGCAACCCCGTCATCGTGCCAGCGTTGGGCGGCACCGACGGCGAATAAGACGTTGGCTGACTTCGACTGTCCGTATGAGGTCCACTGGTCGTAGGGGCGAAACCGATAGTGCAGATCGTCGAAGACAACCGGCGAAAACAGATGGCCGATCGACGCCACGGAGACGACGCGGGCGCCGCCGGCCGCAGCCAGCCATTTGTGTAAGCCGGCGGCCAGCGCGAAGTGACCGAGATGATTTGTAGCGAACTGCATTTCATACCCGGCCGCCGTGCGGATGAGCTGTGGTAGGGCCATCACGCCGGCGTTGTTGACCAGGACATGCAACGGCCCTGCCCAGGCCCGAACAAGATCGGCCACCGATATCGGATCGGCGAGGTCGAGCCGGACCACCTTCAGATCGCCCGCCTGCGGCGGCAGCTTTTCGGCGATCGCGGTGGCGACTTTGACGCCGGCCTCCACGTTACGCACCGCCAGAGTCACCTCGGCGCCCGCTGATGCAAGAGCGCGGGCAGTCTCCACGCCGATACCCGAACTGGCGCCGGTCACGACCACACGTCGGCCGTGCAGATCGACGTTGGCGACGATCTCGGCGGCCGTGGTAGGTGGCCCGTAGGTGTTTGTCGGCATAGCGAACTCCCTTCATGAGGCACCGGCTGCGGATTCATACAACCGTGACACGCAGCCGTTGTCGATGGAACCAGCGACAACGAGCGCGGCCTGTCGATGTCGCAATGAACAACGCGCCCTGCCGCCCCGAACAAGCCTCGGAGTTCAGTGGCGTTGTTCGCAGACGCAGCGGCGGCTCGACACAAGAAGGGCACATGAATGTCCGCCGTTTCGGCGGTCACCGCTGGCATCCGCTGACGAGGTTCACCATCTTCTCGAAGGAGACCATGCCGGTCTATACCTGCACGACGACAACATCGATGCTAACCGCCGACATCAAGCGGGTGTACCTCATCTAGGTGCAGATCGAACTTCGTCGCATTGGGGTCGGCGTGCCCGTCACGAGCTGATCGCAGAGGCTTTCGGCGGCAAGGGATATGGAAAGCGGACATCTGGCGATCCTCAACCCCAGCAGCGCAGCCACCCGATAGTCAGCGCCGGCGGGTAATCCCTACTAGCTGCGCGTCGAAGAACTCGTTCAGTGCCAGCTGTTGGGCAGATGCGGTGAGAGCGCGGGCAACCGGGGATCCCGGCCCGGCGGAATTCGTCGCGAGGGTGATGTCGGCTGTGAGGACTGGGTCGATCATTTCGACCGCACGGATTTCTCCCCCCGGCGGCGACGTCCACAGCCAGGTGTGCGGAACGATACATGCCCAGTTTCCGGTGGCGACCTGGGCGAATAACGAAGCGACGGAGTCGGTCTCAACTTGGGGGGCGACGGTGATGGCGTGGCCGGCGAAGGCTTCGTCGATGATCTGGCGGTCCCGCATGTCGGCAGTGAGCAACGCCAATGGCAACTGCGCGGCGTCGGGCCACGCCAGCGTCGATGCACCGGAAGGCAACATGTCCGTCGGCGCCAACAGCACGTAATGCTCGGCGTAAAGCGGCATCAGGTCCACGTCGCGGGTGTCTTCCGGTGCGGCGTGCACGATGGCGGCGTCCAGTTCGAACTCGCGCAGCTGTCGGTAAAGCTCGGTGGAGGCCAACCGGGAACGGATGTGCACTTTCGCCAACGGATGGGCCGAACAGAAAGCAGAGAGCACCAGGGACGCCGTCGTCGAGGCGGTTGGGACCGTGCCAAGTCGAAGCGTTCCGCTGATCCCGGACCGCACCGCGTGCACCTCGGCCTTGAATGCATCGTGTTCGGCCAGAATTCGCTTGGCCCACACGACCAATCGGTCCCCCTCCGGCGTGAGGCCCTCGAAGCTGTGTCCGCGGTTGATCAGCGTGACGTTCAGCTCGCGCTCGAGCTTGGCGATCGCGGCGGACAGCGCCGGCTGCGAGACGTAGCATTTCTCGGCAGCCCGGGCGAAGTGCCGTTCCTGGGCTACCGCGACGAAGTATTCCAATTGACGGAAGAGCACCCGCACCTCCTCCGCTTTCGGGCACCGATTTTCCTGAGGCTAACCTCTTCTGGTCAGCCAATCCAGTGTCGCCGATAGCGTCGGGCACCAAGACTACCCCGAAGTCGG
>JBEKNM010000437.1:0-4476 GCA_049522835.1 Mycobacterium sp. | reverse complement strand
ACCGCCCATGAGCTCGGCCAGCGATTCCGGGGTCAGCATGTTCGCGGTAAACGGCTGAACCTGCGTACCCTGCATTCCCGGCGCGACGACCCATCCCGGTTCAGAGTTGCGGTGCGAGAAGGGTGTATCTCTGGAGAAGATCCCTGGCACGGTGGTGTCCTTGTACCCGGGAGGCGGGTGCAGCCGCTCCTCGGAGTAGGCCACCTCCTTGGGCAAGGTGACTGCGGAAGTGAACAAGTTCGCGCTGAACGGCAGGTAATTGAACTTGATGGCGTCCAGAACGGGTGCCAGATACTGCGCGCACAGCTCGGCGGAGTCCTGATAGCCCAGCCGGCTGCCGGCCTGGACGGCACTGCAGATGAACTGGATTGGGTTTGCGAAGTTGGGGAACACGAGCAAGCCCACCAGCGAGCTGTGCAGCGGATAGTAGAGGTTGTTGAAATTGCCCGCAAAAGTGGGCAGCACGTGTAACGCGGTTTCCAGGCCGTCCCGCGGCTCGGGTTGCAGGATCGTGGTGGTCACATCGGCGAGGTTGTTGACATCACGAGCCAGTGCGGATCTGTTGTCGTTCACAAACTTTCGGACATTGGTGAGTACGTCGTCAAGCCGCTTGACCGTGTCGGCCACGTCATGGTCGGATTTGGTGAACCAGTCTGTGAACTGGGCCAGGTTGTCATTGAGTGCGACAAACTGTTGATCGTTCTTGTACAGCGCGCTGATGAACTGCGCCAGGCTTCGCGTGATTGTGACAAAGTCCCCTCGGCCTTCGTTCAGCGCGGTCAACGCCTCCGACAGACTGTTCAGGGTTTCGTTGACCTGTTTGCCCTTGCCGGCCAGATTGTCTGCAACGGATTCGACGACTTCGCCGAACGGTCCCTTCGGCTGCTCGGGTGTCGGTCCGAGCTGCCGGAGGATCCCGTTGATGGAATCGCGCAGGTGATCCCACTCGACGGGCACCTGGGTGCGCTCAATCGGGATCACCGCGCCGTCCTTCAGCACCGGCCCATCGGTGTAGGCCGGTGACAGCTGGATGGTGCGCGAGGCCACCAGGCTGGGGTTGAGGATCGACGCAGTGGCATTGGCGGGCACCTCGTACTTGCTGCTGTAGTGCAAGGTGACTCGCATCTTGTCGCCGGCCGGCTCGATCTTGTCGATCGAGCCGACCCGCACACCCATGATCTGAACTTTGTCGCCGGGGTACAGCGCAATCGCCTCAGCAAAATACGCGACCACAGACGTGGTGGTCAGTTTCCTGTAGAGCTGTACTCCGGCGAGCGCCCCGACGATGGCCAACACCACCACCAACGCTCCGACGAATATTGTCCTGCGAGACACATTCGGCAGACGCAGGTTGCGGATGTCGAAGATGGTGCTCATTGACTGCTACCTCCCATCCCTCCGGGCGTGATGAACGGGGCCGGCAACTGCGGCCCGGGCCCTGGTGGTGCCTGACCCGGGGGCGGGCCCGGCAGCAGGGGATTGGGGCCGGCGACCGGCCGCAGCGGTTCCGTGCGTGCACCAGGAGGCGCGTTTGCCGGCAGCGGCACCGGAGTGCCGGGAGCGGCCGGCGACGTCTCGCCCGGCCGGCCCGCGATCGGCACGCCGGGTGCCGGCGGTAGCCCATTGGGGTTTGGCGGCAACGGCTGGACGTCGAGCGGCGCGGGAA
Organism: Mycobacterium sp.; assembly: GCA_049522835.1. Classification (GTDB taxonomy): domain Bacteria; phylum Actinomycetota; class Actinomycetes; order Mycobacteriales; family Mycobacteriaceae; genus Mycobacterium. The sequence goes on along the minus strand of JBEKNM010000437.1, from coordinate 2,810 downwards.
AACCTCCTGGGGCAGGGCCGAACGGGCCTTGATTGGACCCTTGACCGGAAAGGGCGCAGGGCAACGGATTTTCGGGCCGCGGCAGGCCGTCAGCGGGTGGCGTGTACGAACACGGCGATCCTGGCGGGACGGCCGGTCGCGGATGTTCCGGCGTGCCCTCCCGCACCGGCGGCGACGGCGGCGGCGCGCCGTTGGGGAACCGGGTGCCGTTGGGGTCGGGGAACCGGTATGCCGGCAGCCCGGCACTGCGCCAAAACTCCTCGGGGTCGATACCCCGCTTCTTGAACGCCGCGTCGACCCACGGCTGAATGATCTGGTAGGGCAACAGATTTTCCACGATCGTCTTGAAAAACGGACCGGAGCCGACGGCCTCCGTCAGCGATGCGGTGTACCTGCTGAGCAGTACCAGCACATCGGCCAGATCCTTCTTGCGCTTGACCAGCTCGTCGCTGACGGTGCTCAACTGCTGCAGCACATGGTTGAGGTTGGGGTTTTCCTTGAGCAGGGCGGACACCTGCGCCGACACGTCCGACACGTTGCTCAGCAGAATGCTCAGCGCCTGGCTGCGTTGCTTGAACGCGGCCAGGAGAGTGTTGGCATTGACCAGTAGCCCGTTGATCTGTTCGCTGCGGTCGCCGAGCACGCGGGCGACCTTGTTGGCGTTCGCCAGCAGTTGCTTGATCTGTTCGCCACGCTGGCCGATGGTGTCGGAGAACGTCTTGACACCGGCGAGGGCGGCACTCAGATGCGGAGCAGTCTGATCGAAGGTCTGCGACAACACCTTGAGCGAACGTTTGGTGGCGTCGATGTCCCAGCCCGCCGCCGCCTTGGTGGCATCGACGAACGCATCGTAGACTTGGTATGGCGTAGTGGTCTGCGATGATGGAAGAAACCCGTTGGGCTGCAACGCCCCTGAGCCGCGTGGTTCGATCTCCATATTTTTGCGGCCGAGTATGGTATCGGTGCGAATCGCCGCACGGCTTTGCATCCCGATTGTCCTGCCGGCCAATGAGAATCCGATCATGACCCGGTCGCGACGGATCGCCAGCGAGCGCACCAGGCCGACTTCCACCCCGGCGATTTCCACCTTGTCGCCCGCACTGATGCCGCCTGTGTCGAGGAATTGCGCGTAGTAGGTGGGTGTCGCGAAAAGCATCGGCACGCTGGTAACGCTTTGCCCCACACCAACTACGAGCAGGGTGACCACCATTCCCATCAGCCCCACCCGGCCCCGGTTGAATTCCGTCAGGGTTCTCATTGCGGCGTGCACCTTCCGGTGGGCTGTCCGAAGAGCTTGACGGTGCGTACCGGACCGCCTGGCTGTAATCCGTTGACTTTCAGCGAGATATCGCACAAATAGAAGTCGAAGAAGTCGCCGTATGTGCCGCCGGCACGGCCGATGATCCGGTATGCGTCCGGCAGCTTGCGCAACACGTTGTCGAGAGTCGGCAGCTCGCCTATTATCGGCTGCTGGATGCCCTCGAGGTATCCGAAGGTGCTGTGCAGCAACGACCGGTCCTCACCCAGCAGATCGGCAAGGGTTCCTGCCGCGTTGCTGATGTGTGCCGCCGCCGCGGCCAACGGATCGGCCCTGTTCTTCAGTCCGGTGATCAGCACCTCCAACTTGTCGACGGTCTGGTCGAACTCCTGCTGGTGCTTGACTGTGGTGGCCAGCACCGTGTTCAAGTTGGTGATGATCTCGCCTATCGCCTGGTCCCGGTCGGCCAGCGTTGAGGTGAGTGAAGCGGTCTGGTCGAGGATGTCGTTGATGGTGGCGCCCTGCCCCTGGAACACAGTGATGATCGACTGGGCGATGCTGTTGACCTTGTCCGGGTCCAATGCCTTTAATAGCGGCCGGAAACCGCCGATCAGAGCGTCGAGATCCAAGGCCGGTTGGGTGTGCTCAAGCGGGATTGTGGCGCCTGGGGCCAGCCGTTGACCGCTACCGCCATGCTTGAGCTCGAGGTAACGATCGCCGATCAGGTTGAGGTACCGGATCGACGCGGTCGTCGCCTGATCCAGCGGCAGCGAGCTGTCCACGGTGAAGTCCACCAGCACCCGCCTGTCCCCGTCGATCAGCGTCACCTTGGAGACCTTGCCGACCTCAACCCCCGCAGCGCGGACAAACTGCCCGGCCCGCAGCCCGCTGACATGGGTGAACAACGCGGAATATCCGGTGGTGCGGTTGAAGCGCATCTGGCCGAACACGATGATGATCGTCACGGTGAACACCAACAGCACCAACCACAAGATCCCGAGTTTGATTGCTGTGCCGGTGGTTTTCATGGGTTGATCGTGTTCTCCCCGTATTGGCGTCCCCAGACGTATTCGGTGAACATCGGCTGGCCGAGCTCGAAGTGGTTGTACGGCGCGAGGCTGGCACCGGTGTCCATCACCAGATACGGCGCCGGCCACAAATCCCGGGTGATGGTCTGCCAGCAGCCCGGCCGGCCACCGGGTCCACCGTGAGCGTTCACCCGCGGCAGATTGTCCGGATAGACATAGGGGTTGGGCGCCCCCATGATGGTTCCGGCGGCAGCCAGCGAATAGCCGTTGCCGCCAACCGCGTTCGCGACGTTGGGCGCAGCGTCGTGAAAGTTTCGGATCATGCAGAACAGTTCGGGGCTGTAGGTATCGAGCAGCGCAGCAGTGGGTACCAGGTCGGCGGCCCCACGCGCCAGATACGGGCCGCCCCGAGTGAAGATGTCTTCGCCGGTCTTGCCCGCGCCCACCGCCGCTAACAACGCGGCATCCAAATCGCTCTGTTGTTTGGTCAGTGTGCGCGCCGTGGTGACCGCGTTCTGCAGAAA
>JBEKNM010000436.1:0-4478 GCA_049522835.1 Mycobacterium sp. | reverse complement strand
GAAAAGCCGTGCATGATGCATCACGAGCGATACATCATGTGAGTATATAACTACTGCTGGTCTAGTCGTTGTTGTAGTACTTTAGGTGCAGAATTCCGAGATTGATGGGTCTCAATAGATAATGCCAGTATGTTACTCGGGCTTGAACTTGCGGATCAGCGCGGTCCTAACCCAGAAGGCCCCCGATAGGTTAGGGTATGCAATGCTAACTTCACTCGGGTTAAGTTAGGGAGACTACATAAATGAGGAGAAGTGGCCGTGGAGCGCGGTGAGACTGGCGTGCTCGCAGCCAAACTCGCCAATTCTCGGGTAGACGGCAGGGTTGATAGTGACGTCGTCAGCCGGTTTGCTACGTGTTGTCGCGCGCTGGGGATCGCAGTCTACGAGCGCCAGCGTCCGGCAGACTTAGTTGCTGCTCGCGCGGGTTTTACTGCGCTGACCCGCATCGCCTATGACCAGTGCGACGCGTGGACCGGGTTGGCCGCTGCCGGCGACGTATCGATCAGAGTGCTTGAAGCCGTGTCGCGCACCGCGACCACTGCGGGGGTGTTGCAGCGGCAGGTGGAACTGGCGCCTTCAGCCCTGGGCTTCCGTTACGAGACCGGGTTGTATCTGCAGTTTCGTGCCACCCAACCGGACGATTTCCAGCTCGCCTACGCGGCGGCGCTGGCTTGCGCAGGGGGGCCCGGACAGTACGCGGAAGCTGACCGCATAGTTGCCGGCCTCGCCGAGCGCCGCCCGAGCTGGCGCGAGGCCCGCTGGGTCGCCGTTGTCATCAATTACCGCGCCGAGCGCTGGTCGGACGTCGTCAAGCTGTTGACCCCGATCGTCAACGACGCCGACCTGGACGCGGCGTTCTCGCACGCGGCCAAGATCGCGCTGGGCACCGCGCTGGCCCGGCTGGGCATGTTCGCCCCGGCATTGTCTTATCTCGAGGAACCTGACGGCCCGGTCGCGGTGGCGGCGGTCGACGGCGCGCTGGCCAAGGCGTTGGTACTGCGTGCGCACATTGACGAGGAGTCGGCAAGCGAGGTTCTGCAGGATCTGTATGCGGCCAACCCGGAGAACGAACAGGTCGAGCAGGCGCTGTCTGATACCAGCTTCGGGATCGTGACCACCACCGCGGACCGCATCGCGGCGCGGGCCGATCCGTGGGATCGCGGCACCGAGCCTAGTCCCGGCGATTTCGTCGATCCCGGAGCTCAGGAGCGTAAGCATGTGTTGCTGGCAGAGGCTGAACGCGAGCTCGATGAATTCATCGGCTTGGAGAAGGTCAAAGACCAGGTGGCCCGGTTGAAGAGCGCGGTGGCGATGGAGCTGGTGCGTAAGCAGCGCGGACTGGAGGTGGCGCAGCGTACCCACCACTTGGTTTTCACTGGGCCGCCTGGGACCGGTAAGACCACCATCGCCCGGGTGGTCGCCAAAATCTATTGCGGCCTGGGGTTGCTGAAGAAGGAGAACATCAGGGAGGTGCACCGCGCCGACATGATCGGACAGCACATTGGAGAGACTGAGGCCAAGACCAACGCGCTCATCGACAGCGCTCTGGATGGGGTGCTGTTCCTCGATGAGGCGTACTCGCTGGTGGCCACCGGCGCCAAGAACGACTTCGGCCTGGTGGCTATCGACACCTTGTTGGCCCGGATGGAGAACGACCGGGATCGGCTGGTGGTGATCGTGGCGGGGTACCGCGCCGACCTGGATCGGTTCCTGGACACCAACCAGGGTCTGCGGTCGCGTTTCACACGCAGCATCGATTTCCCGTCTTACAAACCGGTTGAGCTGATCGAGATCGCGAACTTCATGGCCGCCAAGCGTGACAGTGCTTTCAGTCAGGCGGCGCTGGCTGATCTTGAGTCATTGTTTGCGCATCTGGCCGGCTCGTCGAAAGCTGATGCGGCCGGGGTTGAACGTCGCGGCCTGGATATCGCGGGCAACGGCCGGTTCGTTCGCAACGTGGTCGAAAAGTCGGAAGAGGAACGCGAATTCCGCTTAGACCACTCGGCGCACGCAGAAACCGGCGAGTTCACTGATGCGGAGTTGGTCACGATCACCGCTGAAGACGTGCGTAGTTCGGTTGAGCCGCTGCTGCAAGGCCTGGGCCTGCAGGAGCCGGCATGACAAGCCCCGAATCGCAGGATGAACGGCGTTCGTTTTCCTCGCGGACCCCGGTGAACGACAACCCGGACCAGGTGGTCTACCGGCGGGGTTTCGTCACCCGCCACCAGGTGACCGGTTGGCGGTTTGTGATGCGCCGTATCGCTTCCGGTATTGCTTTGCACGACACCCGGATGCTGGTGGACCCGTTGCGCACCCAGTCGCGCGCGGTGCTGATGGGTGTGCTCATCGTGGTCACCGGGTTGGCGGGCTGCTTCGTGTTCTCACTTATCCGGCCGAACACGGCTGCCGGTACCAACGCGGTGCTCGCCGACCGGTCGACCGCCGCGCTGTATGTGCGGGTGGGTGAGGAGTTGCACCCGGTGCTCAACCTGACCTCAGCGCGGCTGATCGTCGGGCGCCCGGTCAACCCCACCACAGTGAAAAGCAGTGAGCTGGATCGATTTCCGCGCGGCAACCTGATCGGCATTCCGGGCGCGCCGGAGCGGATGGTGCAGAACACCTCGCAGGACGCGAACTGGACGGTGTGTGATGCCGTCAGCGGGACTTCGCGGGCGGCGCACAGTGTCGGGGTCACCGTGATCGCGGGGCCGCCTGACAGCCGTGGCGTGCGGGCGGCGGCACTTGGGTCTGGGCAGGGGATTTTGGCCGATAACGGCAACAGCACCTGGCTGCTGTGGGACGGGCGGCGCAGCCAGATCGACCTGGCCGACCACTCCGTCACCAGCGCTTTGGGCTTGGGCTCAGAGGTGCCCGCGCCGCGGCCCATTGCGCAGGGGTTGTTCAACGCGATACCCGAAGCTGCGCCGTTGACGGCGCCGTTGATCCCGAACGCCGGCAGCGCGGCGGGGTTCGCGGTGCCGGCCCCGGTCGGTGCGGTCGTGGTGTCCTACGGCTTGGACCAGGCTTCGTCGGACAGCGTGCGGTATTACGCGGTGTTACCGGACGGCCTACAGCCCATCTCGCCGGTGCTTGCCGCCATCTTGCGCAACACCAATTCCTATGGTCTGCAACAGCCGCCGCGGCTTGGTGCCGACGAGGTCGCCAAGTTGCCGGTGTCGCGGGTACTGGACACCGCGCGCTACCCCGGCCAGTCGGTCAGCCTCGTCGACGCGGCCAAGGATCCCGTCAGCTGTGTGTACTGGAGCAAGCCGGCCGGGGCCGCCACCAGCTCGGTGAGCCTGCTGTCCGGCTCGGGGCTGCCGGTGCCCGATGCGGTACACACCGTCGATCTGGTCGGCGCGGCCAACGGAGCCACCCGCGTCGCCCTGGCGCCGGGGACGGGCTACTTCACCCAGACCGTGGGCGGCGGCGCCGCTTCGCCGGCAACGGGCTCGTTGTTCTGGGTCTCAGACATCGGCGTGCGCTACGGCATTGACACCGAGGCGGATAGCTCCGGGACCGCCGGCCATGGCAAAACGGTTGAGGCCATGGGTCTGAACACGCCTGCGGTTGCCATCCCGTGGTCGATTCTGTCGCTGTTCGCCACGGGCCCGACGCTGTCTCGCGGCGATGCGCTACTGGCACACGACGGATTGGCACCCGACAACAGGCCTGGTCGCCCGGCGTCGGCCGAAGGAGAGCCCCGATGAGCCGACTGATCTTTGAAGCACGTCGACGGCTTGCACCGCCGGGCACGCGCAAAGGCACCATCACCATAGAGGCGCCACCTGAGCTGCCCCGGGTGATACCGCCGTCGCTGCTGCGGCGTGCACTGCCTTTCGTGATCGTGCTGCTGATCGTCGGCATGGTCGTCGCACTGTTCGCCACCGGGATGCGGGCGATCTCTCCGCAGACGCTGTTCTTCCCGTTCGTGCTGCTGTTGGCCGCCACCGCGCTCTACCGCGGCACCGGCAACAAGATGCGCACCGAGGAGGTCGACGCCGAACGGGCCGACTATCTGCGTTACCTGTCGGTGGTCCGGGACAACATCCGGACCCAGGCCGCCGAGCAGCGCGCGGCCGCGCAGTGGTCTCATCCGGACCCGACGGAACTGGCCGCGGTGCCCGGATCCCGCCGTCAATGGGAGCGTGACCCGCACGACCCTGACTTCCTGGTGCTGCGGGCCGGACGTGACCAGGTGCCGCTGGCCACCGCGCTGCGGGTCAAAGACACCGCTGACGAGATCGACCTGGAACCGGTGTCACACAGTGCGTTACGCAGCCTGCTCGACATCCAGCGCACCGTCGCTGACGTGCCGACCGGAATCGAGTTGACCAAAGTCTCGCGGATCACCGTGCTGGGTGAGGCAGCTCAGGTGCGGGCGTCGTTGCGTGCCTGGATCGCCCAGGCGGTGACTTGGCACGATCCGACGGTGCTTGGCGTGGCGCTGGCCAGCCACGATCTGGAAAGCCGCGACT
>JBEKNM010000435.1:0-4486 GCA_049522835.1 Mycobacterium sp. | reverse complement strand
ACACCCCAAAAGCACCCACCTGCCAGCACCGCAGTCTCGTGGGCCCCCGGGGTTCCCACGGGCTCATCCACCGCGGGCCCGGGAATGTTCGCTGCCGGCGCGGCACTGCCCAGATCAGAGAACAGGCCCGCGCAGGCAGTGATTTGGAGGCTGACCGCGCACAGCACCGCGGCCAGCCGTATCAGGTCGGGTCTCAGCGATCTACGCATGATGCTCCCCATAATCAGTGTCGATGCCGGCTCTACTGCCTTCAGGTTAATCGCGATCGGCGGTCCCAATTCTTACGAATCAATGGCGCTTGAATCCCCGCCCCGCGTTCGGAGCTTTCTTACCGAACCATGACGAAATGGCGTTGAGGACGGCCCGCCACCGCGCGTGGCGTTAGGTTGATTGGGCTGGATCTCCCTGTCAGTCAGAGGTGTTGGTGAGATGGATGTGACGAGACGGCGGTTTCTCACCGCCACAAGTGTGACCGTGCTGTCGATGGTGGCGGTAAGTGCCTGTGCCGCGAGGGCGATGTCGTCACCGCCCGACACGCAGTTTGCAGTCACCCACACCGACGCCGACTGGCGAAGGCTTCTGACCGCAGCCCAATACAGCGTGCTGCGCGAAGCAGGCACCGAAGCTCCGTACAGTAGTCCGCTCAACGACGAACACCGTCACGGCGTGTTCAGTTGTGCCGGCTGCGCGCAACCTCTCTACTCGTCGGATACCAAGTTCGACAGCGGCACCGGCTGGCCTAGTTTCTGGAAAGCCCTGGACAACGCGGTGTCGGAGCGCCCAGACACCGGCCTGGCCGTGACACGTACCGAAGTTCTCTGCAGCCGGTGCGGAAGCCACCTCGGCCACGTGTTCGACGACGGGCCGCAGCCGACCGGCCTGCGGTACTGCATGAACGGTGTCGCCATGACCTTCGCCGCGATTTGATCGCACGGCGCCGACAACCGAGTGACAGCGCGGGATGGGCCGTCGATGGCGCAGCTGACAGGCAATATCGCGCGTTACGCGCCCTCTTGCACTTACTCCACTAACAGCGTTAACTTGCAATACTTTTGGTGAGGACCTCGCATCAGATGCGGTGAACGGAGGTGCTCGACGACGAAATCGCGCGCAGCGTGCTGAGCTGAGTCGCCGGAATCACCGCAGTAGCCATCGAAAGTCGCTATACGCCTGTGTTTTGCGAGCTCGACCGGTGTGGAACGGCCGGTCCAGGGCATGGCCGGCGAACAATTAATTACCGCCGCGCGTGATCGGACTGGAATCGGAAAGCGCACACAAGAACTGCTTCTTGGAGTGCCCCAACGCATCCCATGCGGCCCGATTAGCCGGAGCACTGGATCTGATCGATCACTGGGAACCAGCATGGGGGATTGGAGGAACCCACCGGGAAGTCAGCCAACGCAATTATGACGGAGCTGTGACGAAGCCGTCGAACGTCACCAACTTCTCCAATTGCTTTGTAGCGTGTGCACTACCAACCACAGAACGCGCGATCCCGCGCGAAGCGAAAGGTAAACCACATGCGATCCACAGCGCTAAAGGGCGCCGCTCTGCTCACAATTGCTTTGGCCCTCGCGGCCTGTAGCAGCTCAAAGGAGGCGCAACCAGGGCCCGCGATGTCGCAGTCGACGGCGGCCCCGGCGATGTCGCAGTCCACGCCGGCCCCGGCGATGTCGCAATCGGCGGGTTCAGGTTCGTCAAGTGCGCGCACGGGGACGTTCGAGGGTCTTAATAGCAAGCATGTCGCGGGAACCGCCGCTGTGAATGATGCCCAGATCGTCCTGTCGGGCTTCTCTTCGGACGCGGGGCCGGACCTGCACATCTACCTCACCGACGGCACAGATGAGAACGCTGTGGCTGCGGGCAAGGAGCTCGGCACTATCGCGTCTGACAAAGCGTCTCAGACGTTTTCGATCACCGGGGTGGATATGTCGAAATACACCACCGTCGTCATCAACTGCGATAAGGCAAAGGCCGTCTTTGGCGCCGCCAAGCTGACATGAAGTCCGAGGTCAAGCCCACCACCCTCGTCGCATCGATCATTTTCGGTGCGGCGAGGGTCACTCTTGGCATCCTGTGGTTGCACGAGGGCATTTTCAAGTACACCGCACACTTCGGCCGCGCGGACATCTTGCTAGTGGCGGACAGCGCGAAATCCAACAGCCGGGTACCTGAGTACTTCGGCGCGTTCGCCGGACACATACTCGGCAGCTGGTCGGGCCTGTTCGGTTTCGTGATTCCGCTACTCGAAACTGCGCTGGGCGTCGCACTGATAATCGGGGCACTGAGCCTCCCCGCGGCACTGGCATCCCTACTGACGCTGATGACCTACTGGAGTTCTGACCAGCTCATAGCCCAATATCCAATCATGGGAATTTTGTCCGCGGTCGTGATCGCCTGGTCGGCCTGGGCCGCGCGTCTCTCGGCGACATCGCTCGTCGTGGCGGTTCTGAACCGAAAACGCATTCCCGCACAACTGATCTCGGGGCCAGTTCGACGCTGGCTGTAGCGAGCCGGCCCCGTGGCACCGTGCGCCGCGCCGCGCCGCGCCGCACAGGCGATCCTGGAAAAGCGCTGCAACCGATTGGTGACGCGGCTCTCAGCAAGACCACAACGAGGTCATGCAAGGGGCGGGGTGTTGAACGGTACGAGCCAGACACCAGGTGATCAAGATCCCAGCACCGCACCAAGCGCAACCTGACACTGACACTGACGGTGGGCTCGCCGGCCCTGGCGGCCAAGGGGTCAATCCTGACAAGTCCATGACATCACCGCTGGTGAGATGTCTGGGGTCTAGTGTGAGATGGTGTGAGCCGGATCTTGATCGCCGACGACGACCCCATCGTCCGGGATGTGGTGCGAAGGTATCTGGAACGCGACGGGCACGACGTGTCGATCGCGCACGACGGCAACGAGGCGCTGCGGCTGCTGGGAACCGAACGCATCGACGCCGCCGTCCTCGACGTGATGATGCCAGGCCCGGATGGAATGACGTTGTGCCGCAGTATGCGGTGCGGGCACAGATATGCGGTGCCGGTGATCCTGCTGACAGCGCTGGGCGAAGAGGACGACCGCATCGCCGGATTGGAGGCCGGAGCCGACGACTATGTGACGAAGCCGTTCAGTCCGCGTGAACTGGCGCTTCGGGTCCGATCAGTATTGCGCCGCGCCCCGTCGACGGCCGATGAACTGCCGTTGGAACTGAGCGCCGGCTCGCTGCGCGTCTTGACGGCGGCTCGCGCGGTGACCGTCGATGACCGACCCGTTAGTCTGACCAGCCGGGAGTTCGACCTGCTGACCTTCCTACTGACCCACACTGACACCGTGTTCTCCCGCCAGGAACTGCTGAAACTGGTGTGGCGGTGGGATTTCGGTGATCTGTCGACCGTCACCGTGCACATCAAGCGGCTGCGCTCCAAGCTGGGCGACGCCCACCGGGTGCAGACCGTCTGGGGCCGCGGCTACCTGTGGCGAGAAGGGCAGACATCACATGCCGACGAGTGACCTGTGGGAGATCGCCGGTTGGGCGCTGGCCTGCTCAATTCCTGTGGTGTTGGCCGGCGCGCTGACCATCCGGCTCGCCCGGTCATGGTCACTGGCGGTGAGCATGGTGGCGCTGGTGTTGATTCCCACCCTGGCCACCTTCACCGGGGTGCTCGGCGCCAGCGGCTTCATGATCACCGAAACGTTCGAGCGCACCGCACTCGTGCTGGTCATCGTTTCGGTCGTGACCATACCCGCCGCGGTGCTGCTGGCGCGTTACCAGGCCCGTAGAACGGTGTGGGAACAGCAGATCCGGGACTCCGAACGGGCAGCCGAGCAGTCCCGGCGCCGTCTGGTGGCATTCGTCAGTCACGATCTGCGCACCCCGCTGGCCGGTATCCGCGCGGGCGCCGAGGCGATCGCCGACGGCGTGGTGAACGAAGACGAGGCCCGCGAGCAAGCCAAACATATTGAGCAGGAATCAATCCGGCTGTCGGCGATGGTCGACGACCTGTTCGAGATGTCGAAGATCAACGCCGGCGCGGTGCAACCCGCACACGACACGGTGGCGCTGGACGAGGTGGTCGACGATGTGGTGGCCGTTCATCGGATCGTCGCCGAACGGGCCGGGGTGGCACTGCAGGTCAATCTGCCCGATGAACCGGTGCGGGTGATCGGCAGCGACCGGGCCCTGGTGCGGGTGTTGTCGAATCTGGTGGCCAACGCGATCGCGCACACCCCGCACGGCGGACAAGTGAAGCTAGCACTCGGCCACGACGAGCAGGGGGCGTGGGCGCGAGTCGATGACACCGGCGTCGGTATCGACGAAGACGATCTGCCCAGGGTGTTCGACGTCGCCTACCGCGGCTCCAACGGCCGTGTGCCGCGGGCTGATTCATCGCTGCCCGGTGGGTCTGGTCTGGGGCTCGCTATCGCGGCGGGGCTGGTGCAGGCACACCACGGCACGCTGTCGGCATGCAACCTGGGCACTGGTGCGCGTTTC